>NZ_CAWQMW010000189.1:0-15950 GCF_963895965.1 Xenorhabdus sp. PB30.3
ATTTCAACTAACTTGTCCATGGCCTGTTCCTCCCCGGAGTCGTTTTAGGCTTTCACCAAAACTTTGCTCCTGGAACAGGCCTCTCGTCAATTTCTTATCCAGAATTCAGGTAATGTTAAGAATCCGGTTAATATCAACTTTTATGTCAGTTTACTGATTGTTTTTTTCTTGGGCTTTTAAATATGACACCCGGTTAGTTGCTCTATTGATGTAATCGTTGATAGCCGGGCTTATATTGACACCACCGAATTTAGCCCAAAGAAGCGTATGTGACATAAAAATATCCGCTAAGGTAAAACTATTACCTGCAATCCACTCAAAACCCTCATCAAATTTCAGCTGGTTGATTACTTTCTCGGATTCTTTTTTAAAATAATTAACTAATTCTAAAGAGCGTTTTTCTTCGGGGATAAAAATCAGTTGTTTTAGTAAATTCCAGATTGGAGATTCTAAGTCTGTAAGTGCAAAACTAAGCCAGGAATTGATGATTGCTTTTTCTTTTAAATCAGTCGAATAAAAGCTTTTTTTGGGATATTTCTCGCATAAATAAAGACATATCGCTGATGTTTCTTCTATTGATATATCGCCATCAATCATAAAAGGGACTTTTCCTCGAGAGTGAGGAGATGTAATACTGGGGTTATCATTAAGTAAATCAACTCTGATCGTATCGTAGGACGATACACCAAGTTCTTCTAATACCCATAAAACTCTTAATGAACGGCTTTTAGGAAAAGTATATATTTTCATGTGAGCTCCTTAATCGGATAGGTAAAAATAGCGTATACATTCTGAAATTGAGATACAAATAAGACTTATTTATAACAGATAGTGGTAACAGATTTGCGGGATATATTTAGGTTAGGACGAATATAATGAAAAGAATAGGTGCTTTATTTTTTATGGTTGTCTCTTTCCCTTTGATGGCGAGCGAAACCTTAAACGTAATCAAACCAACCGTATTAGTTGAGTTGAAAGAAGGGAGTGAACAATATCTGAGTGTATGTAACGTACTAAAAAAGAAGTGTGAACGTGAAGCCAAAATTTGGAAAGTGAGAGGAAGAGAGGATATATTTTATTTCACAAACCACTCACTTGAATTTATCAAGATTCAAAAAGTAGATGGCGCTTACATTCAGGATGGATTATGGGATTTTGGTGGCTACAAACATAGTTATGAGAGGGCTGATCCTGATGAGGAATTGAGTAATAACGGTGTTTATATATATCCAGCATTATACCCATTGAGTAAGACTAAGCAGGCTGTCGCCCTGGTTTCGAATTGGGAGGTAGGATATTCTGGTGGTGGTCGTGAAGAAGAATTTGCTGATTTTGTGATGCTTAATAACGATGGTTCATATGAAGCGGCATTTAAAAATATTCACTTTTCATCAATGGAAATGATCAGGGCATGTTTTTCTGAAGAGGATTATGCAAGAAATTTGCATTGTCATGATGGAGGATGGAGTATTTTGAATCTGAAATTTATCGATGATGGTAAAGAATATTATTCCTATAAATTCATAAAAAAATCATATGATTGGCCTTCATTTACAGATAAATCAGCAATCAAGGTTAAGATAAGTGAAAGTATAGAATACCCATTCCAGCAATAAATTATTTTTCGGTCTTAATTAGCCAATAAAAGTGACCAATTAATTAGCAATCATCATGTGTACTGTAAAAATGTTTTCATTTAAGCTTTGAGCTTCTTTCTGGGATTTGGCCTTTCAGCGCCATCATACAATGTCTTCCTGTTGCTGAGGTGTATATGTATACCATTGCTATAGTGATCTTTGATGAATTTACCGATATTGACTACTTCCTTATGCGTGACATTTTTGGTCGGGAAAAACAGAACTGGCAGGTTAAAGTACTGGGAACCAAACCAGAGCATGTATCAACTCTAGGGCAAGCAGTAAAAACGGATGGGCCAGTGGCATTGGCGAACGA
Organism: Xenorhabdus sp. PB30.3; assembly: GCF_963895965.1. Lineage (NCBI taxonomy): Bacteria > Pseudomonadati > Pseudomonadota > Gammaproteobacteria > Enterobacterales > Morganellaceae > Xenorhabdus > Xenorhabdus sp. PB30.3. The sequence continues at coordinate 1,954 of NZ_CAWQMW010000189.1, forward strand.
TGCAGACGTTGTCGTTTTCAGTAGTGGTTATAAAGGAGTTCCTGCGGCATTGGCCAATTCAGATTTTATGGATGCATTACAACTCAACCCACAAAAACAACTAATAGGTTCGATTTGTTCGGGGGCATTTATCTTGCATAAATTGGGGTTACTGGATGGATTAAAAGTTACCACGCATCCTGATGCCATGGGTCGTTTTAGAGAAATGGGCATTGAACCGGAAAATACGCCGATTGTTATTCAAGGTAATATCGCTACCGCAGGAGGCTGTTTATCAGCAATGTATTTGACGGGATGGGTTGCCCAGCGTTTATTCGATGATGAAAAACGCCGTAATATTCACCGTCAGTTAATACCAGCCGGGCAGGAAGTACAGTTTGAAACATTGATCGCCCAGACGTTGGCTGATGCTTACGTGTAAAAAGTACGATACATGACTTTCTGTTTAACGGTATTTACTGCTTCACTATCCTCAATAACGTCTCTTGTTGGGATATATCAATGCCCCTTTCGTAGAAAGGGGATTTTCACTATTACTATTGTTCATTTTTTGATCTCTCAGGGTTTAATTCCCCGTCGCTTGCGACGAACAAATAAGAATTGAACGATGCGAAGCGGGTGATTTCATATCTAAATACCCCGCTGCTTGCGGCGGGGATGTTTATTTTTGCATCTAATACAAATGTGTGTTGAGTTTTTTTCTTAAATGACTCGTCATTGCGGTTGCCAGCAATCCCCCGGAACATAGATAACTATGTTCCGGGGGAATGAGCGCAGCTAATGAAGAAGCAACCTGAAAGGTGAAGTGTATATCCTACTAGGAAATGACATTATTTAAGCAGAGTCTGTGCCTTCAAGGGCATACATTTGTTGTTCCAGCCCGCTTGCAATGAGTTTGAGGTCATTGCCGACCGCAATGAAACGAAACCCCTGACTGGCATAACGGTGAGCTAACTCGACACTGTTTGCGAATATACCCGGTGTTTTGCCATGTTTACGACAGGCTTCAAGTACACACTCGAATGCTTGTTCCATCTCAGGGCTTTCTACCTGTCCGGCCTGCCCCAGATCACAGGCTAAATCGCCACTTCCGATGAATAACACATCGATGCCATCAACAGCTGCGATCTCATCGGCGGCAGCCACTGCTCTGGCTGATTCGATTTGAACGATAGTAAGTAGTGAATCATTGGCTTCTGCAAAGTAGTCTGGCAGGCGTGAAAAATAACCCGAGCAGCGTATGGGGTTGACCCCCCGTTTTCCTTTAGGCGGATAATAAACGCTGTCGGCGACCATTTTAGCCTCAGCGGCGGATTCCACCTTAGGCACCATCAATCCCATAGCTCCCGAATCCAGCGCTGCCTCTATCTGCTGGCGGTCATTACGTGCCACCCGAGCCATACCTGTGGAGCGAGATCCGTTCATCGCTTGTAACATTTGGATCAGATCGTGTCTGTCAGCCGGTGATGCTTCCATATCGACTAATAACCAGTCGGGGCCACGTACTGCACAACATTCTGCGATTAAAGAACTCGCTGAAACTAAAAACAGACCGAAACAGGTGAGGTTTTTCCCCAGCCGGTTCTTGCAGCGATTGTGTGCAGACAGCAGGGGATGGACTTCACTATCAGATCGCATATTAAACCTCCTTTTGAATAACACCGGCAAGATAACGGATTTCAGCTAACACAGAAGTTGGCAGTGATAACGTTATTGTATTTTTTGCCCCATTATGGCGGGTGAAATAACCTTCACCGGGCATACGTGCCGGAGCTTCCGGGCGGCCTGAGTCACGACAATAGTTCATGATAGCTTCCGCCTCGCTCCGGATCGTATCAATGCCCCCCGGCATTCTGGATGGATCGATAACCAAAAACAGGCCACCGTTGCCGGGTGCACCCGGTCTGGCTACATGTCCGGCACCCGCAAGTGCACCGCAGAATAATTCCATTGCTACGGCCAGCCCATATCCTTTGTGTCCGGCAAGGTTGCCTCCCAGTGGCTGTATCGTTGCCCGGGGTGGGATGTCGTAGAGACTGGCAGGATCGAGTATGTCATTTTTTTCACCATCTACCAGACAGCCGGGTGGCACTGATTTTTCCTCTTGGACGTGACGCCGGATAAAGCCTTCCGAGACAGTTGAAGTGCTCATATCTAATACAAAAGGATCAGCTGTGTGGGCTGGGAAGGCGAGCAACAGCGGGTTAGTACATAATCTCGCCAGATGACCGCCAGTTGGAGCAACCCGTGCTCCATTTCCCTGATAGTTACTGAATCCTATAACAGCAAGGGGATGGTCATTGAAGCCCGCCAGAGAGCGCCCGATAGCCGCCAGTCTGCCTAGGTGATGGGCATCACGCAGGCAGGCGATAGCGATTCCATGCTCCAGAGCCAGTTTTTGCAATACGAGTATTAACTCTTGCCGCACCAAGACACCAAAGGCTCGACAGCCGTCTACAATGGCAATGTTAGGCATGGTCAGCGATACAGCCGGAATAGCCGCAGGATTAAGTACGCCAGACTGAATATCGCCAATATAGTCCGCTAGCCTTAATACACCGTGGGAGGGGTAGCCTGTTAATTCATTTTCTAGCAGGTCATCCATCACCAGAGCTGCAACCTCCGCCGGTGTATTGGCCTTGATCAATGCAGTCTGGCCAAGCTCACGCAATTCCTGAACTGCGATTTTAGTCTTCATGAGTTGACCGTCGTTTGGTTACTGGTGCCGATATCGCTGAGAGCCGAAACACATAGCCGGAACTTACCGGTGGGGGAATCGGGCATTCTGTCCAGTTGTTCAAATTCTATGTGAAACGGATACCCAGCGTGATGGTGGATGCGTTCTACTATTTCGTCACAACGCTGTCGGGAAATGCCTGTAGGCACCATTAGCCGGATTCGCAAGCTCTCCAGACTATCCTGTACCACCTGAAACCACTCAATTTCCTCAAACCGCATGATCAAGAAAGAGAACAGATAAGCATCGATATAAGCACCGTCCGGCGTCAGTATCAAATCCTGCTGTCGTCCCGCAACATGGCTCATGCGCGGAAGCCCAAGCCCGGAGGTACAGTTGCCTGCCATCGGTGAGGCAAGATCACTGGTTTCGTAGCGAATCAGCGGCATGGCAAAGTTATTCAGCGTTGTCAGTACGACCCGGCCAGTCTCACCCGGTTGGCAGGCACTGCCATCATCGCGCAGGAATTCTTCCGCCACATTTTCCACTTGAATCAGCATGCCATCGTGATGAGGGCTTTCGTGGGAGACAATATTCGTCTCGCGTGAACCGTACTTATCGTAAACTTCGCAGCGGAATACCCGTTGCAGCCGTTCACGAATGATTGGAGGAAGTGGTTCTGATGTCCCTTGTATTGCGCGCAATGCAGGTACACGTATCGATTCACGCTCCATTTGACGGGCAATCAAGTGCATTGCGTTGGTGTAAGTACTGATCAGTACCGGATTAAAACTGGCGAGATTCCGGGTAAACTCCCCGATTAATTCAGGGGATAATCTAAAAGTGTTAAATTCACGTCGGTTGCTCAGGAGGTTCTTCAGTCGATCGGAAACGCTTTTTAGGCTCCAATAGATGGAGGAGCCCCACAGCAAAGCAAATGGCTCACCAACTTTCCAGCCGGAGCACCACTGATAGGTTCTAAGCTGGTGGGCACGCATCCATAGCCGGAAATTAGCATCCTGAACGAAACAGGCTCGTTTGCCTGTAGAGCCGCTGCTATAGTTAGTTTGCAGCGTGGCATGGTCAGCCCGTGTCGAAATCAATTCAGCCTGATGCTGGGTTAATTCCTGTCTGGTCAACAACGGTAATTTGGCGAGATCTGACAGGCTGTTAAAATCATCGGGTCTTAAACCGCGCTCGTTAAAAACTCGGGTATAGTAGGGAACGCTTTCATAAGCGTGTGTCAGTAATGTGTGCAATTTTTCCATTTGCAGTTTTCGGCATTCCCGCAGTGACAGATATTGAGTTTCTTCCAGCCACTGCAATCGTTTTGCAACCTCGCCTTTACCCTGCATCTTTTCGCTTGCCCAGTATAGCTTGTTGGCCAGACTCGTATTTAGCTTCATAGTTTCTTTCTCTGCATATACACTTCGTCTTTCAAGTTGCCTCTTTGTTGGCTGCACTCGCTCACCTCGGTCACATAGTTATCTATGTTCCCAAGGATTTACTCCCTTGCCGCCGCGATGCATCTTGAAATCCATTGTGTATAGCGTAATAGCGATTAAGCAAATTTTTGATGGATGCGTCGAAAGTAAGCCAATCATTTTCCTGCAATACGCGGTGTGCTAACGTCCAATAGTCATTTTCAAATGTTCCGTTGAACCATGACGCGAGCAAGGCTGAATGGCTGAACGAGCAGCTGGTGTCAGTAATGTTCTGATTGGCATCCCAGTCGTAAAACAGTACTGGCCCTACAGAGGTCAGGTGCTGATTCAACTCTCGCAGTAATGCTTCGGGTACCAGTTTTTCCAGTATGAAAAGATAAGTTGGCAGGTAGATTAAAAATCGGGCGCTAAGCAAGTCCAACAGACGATCACCATAGACGAACAGGCTGTCTGCGTAGCAATAATCTTTTAATTGCCGACGTTCATGATCGTCAGGTCGTTTACTTGGCTGGCCGAGGAACTGGTTAAAATCGGTGATACCATCGACAAGTTTTACTCCCTGCCATACGGATTCTACGGACCGGGCCAGTCGTTTAGGCTGCCCCGGTACAGGAATGGAGGGTGATGGCCAGACATGGAAAGGATTAAAACTCTCAAACACCCGCATGTTAACGGGCGCTCCTTTGAAACTGTCTACCATCATATAGTTCGACGTATCATCCAGCATGGTATTAAGTGCCTCCTGTCTGGAGGCAAAAATAGCCCGGTAGGGCACAGTCTGAGAACTCAAACGATACCTCCATGACTAAGATGTATCACCCGGCGTTCACCTTCGCGGATGTAAATATGCTGGTTATCACTATGCTCTTCCAGAATCCATTGTGGACGCGGCTGTTTGTATTTATTTTCGCGTCCCCAGTCTTGTAGCCGGATCCCCAGACGGCGCGCTTCAGCTTTCAGGTAGTCTGGCAGGACAGAGAAGGGAACAACCACAAAGCTCACACCCGCTTTGGCATACAAAGCCAGTTCGTCCAGACGGGGGAGATCGCTTAGGTAAACCGCTAAACCGTTTTCAATACTATTGTTACTATCGCTCAATTTTGCCAGCAGTGAAGTAGCGACATCCCAGCTCTCTCCCATCCAGTCAGCTACAATTTCGCGGTTGTCTTTGACTACACAGGCAACATAGCAGTCAGGGTGTTCCTCTGCCTGTTGTTGCAGTGGTAACAACCAATCGCCATGAGTATGGAAACTCCACTGGTAATTCAGATCCTCTTTTTCCAGCATCATTGTTGCCATGTTGTATTGTGTCAGTGGTGCTTCAATCTCATCGCGTTCTACCTGGAATCCCTGCTTGCGTAAAAACGCCAAACGTTCCTGATTATTGGACATTAATAAGATATTACGTATGCCGAGGAAGTGCAGGATAGCTGTTACCGCTTCATATGAGCGACTATCCAGAGGTGCATGGAAACGCTTATAAATTTCATCAGTATCCAGATTTTCATTCTGCCGGTAGTCATAAATGCGGAAGTGTTTTTCGATGCCCAAACCACGGGCATCCTGATCGATGCCATAGATCACCACTCCACCTTTATTCCGGGCAATACGCCGGAATGCTTCGTCAAGCTGAAAGCCACAATCGCATTGTTGGGAGTGCATGACGTGACCGAAGAAGCAAGCTGATTCGATCCGTAACGGCACGGCTGGCATGGAGTTAAGGTCTCCCAGCGTAGCGCAGGCCCAGCGTTTACCCTGACATTCAAAGTAATGAAGCTGAAAATAATTGACGCTTTCGTCAATTTTCAGTGGAAGAGAAACCGGGCCGACTATATTTTCCAGTATCGTGTTTTCTGGTTGCTCGTTATGGCTGTATGTCATGATCTTCTCCTTAAAGTGGTGGGGATAGGCAACGTTATATCCGGCGTGACAATAATGCCCGCGCCCAGGTTGGCCTTCCTGACAGAATGCAGGGGTGTGGTTCGGGAGCCGCAGTAAAACTGCATAGTTCGCCCATTTTCCAGGATGCCACTTTATCTGTGTGGGCTCTGGTGGGGCAGATCGGAGCTATGACGCACTGACGTGCTGATAATGCCTGACATGCTTCAGCCTCCGAGGAGGCAAATGAGATTTGATTTCGAGCCTGATGAATAATGGTGTAATTTACATCGTTTTCCACATCGGTAATGGCGTGAGTGACTTGTTTAGTTAGCCAGTCCGCAGAGCTATTTCCCGGTTGGTCTAACTCCAGCTCTTTATCAGTGCGTAGCAAACGGATGCGAGGAGAGTCGTTTGCGTTCCGGCGACCGAAAAATAGTAGCAAAAGAGGGACACCGCGATCTCGCCAGTGTTTTTGTGCTGCTGTCAGCGCCTTACTTTCCTCACAGTAACGCAGTACAGGGCGAAGTCCGGCAGCTTGCAGCATACTAGCTAATTCCTGCATGCGTTCTTTTTCATCATCGTGCCGGCTACGTACCAAAATAACCACTTGTGTGGGAGCAAGCCGGGGATGAACAGTCAGTGAACCATTGGCTCTGGCTGACAGATAAAGCTGGGCGTATAGCACCCTGCGACTGATAAAGCCATCCAACTGCCAGGCATGTTGCCTTTGTTCCCCTTTACCAAAGCCGATATCGTAACGACGAGACAGTTCCTGCCCCTGAAAATATAGCGCTGACGTTTGCACGCATTCACCACTGGGAAGGGGAGTATCGCTGCCTATAGCCCATTGATACAATTCTGAACGGTTGCCCCACGGAGGGCGTACGCCCACTATTTGTGGTAGAGGTAAGGAAGCAGACAGAGCAATCAGGGAGTTATCTATACGTTGCAAATCGAGTAATGCGGCCTCTGGAGTCCGATGGCAGCAGTGAAATTCGAATATGTCAGCTGCTTCAAGTGCACTGAATACCCCTTTACCACTGCGATCTGCCGAACTGAGAGGACGGAAATAGCGAGCTCGCTGGAACATACGGATTGGCATCACGTCTGGCGTATTGATCATTTTTTTCCAATGACTGGCAATGACCTGCTCACCCGTCGGAATTAATATACCGCGCTCACGCTGGCTCTGGGTGTCTATGGTGGTCGCAACTCTCAACAGATTACGCTCTATATCAAGTAAATCAGCCATAGGTTCAAAACAGCTTTCTGCCACAACATGCGGATAGGCGTACTCGTCCAGCTCTATGGCCTCATAAGCCGTTCTTATCCTTGTGGCGATGATTTCGCTCAATGCCACTCCCCAGGGAAGTAGAACGGTTGCACCTGGGATGGGGACGACACCGAGATCACAAATGCCAGCCTGCTTGAGCGAACGGGAGAATTCCCCCATTGTCAGCGCAGCCAGCGTAGAATTTGTCGTTGTTTGAGACGAACATACAGGCCAAGGCAGCTGGCTGATAACAGGTTTCGGGCCATGGGTCAGCCAGTCTGGTAATGTTGGCAGTATGCCGCCCAGCGAATCTGCTCTTACCTGTGGATTAGGTGAACCGATATAGACATCAGGCTTCATGCTTATTTTATTCCGTTCCGAATTCGTTTATCTGGCGGGTGCGATAGCGGTTTTCTCCCGCTAAAGAAATACCGTCTACCCAAGTTCGATTAATCATCGGGTGCGCTTCATGGGTGGGGCCGAAGTCAGAATCAGGGTGATAGACCACGATTCGCAGCGGGGTATCATCGGTATGGAAGCTGTGAATTTCGTCTGTTGGCAGTAAGAATATTCCTCCGGCTATCAGGTCGGTTTTCGACTTTTCAGTCAGACAGTAGCCTGCTCCCTCAATGACGATCCCGATCCGAACCGAAGGATGGGTATGGGCTGTTTGATTCAGTCTTGGTGGAACATACAGGTAGTTTAGACAGGGATCTCCCTTAAGTGGTGGTGATATGAGAAGGCTATCAGAACAGCCATCTATGTATTTCAGCCGTCCCAGTCGTTCCACTGGGCCACCAAATGACAGGAAGCCTTTGTAGCCATTTCTGATACAAATTAAACCGATAAAGGGAGAAAGCTCCGCAGGTCCGGGAATGGAAAAGTACATCCCCTCGCGTAGTCGTTGTGAAGTACCATCGATGGAGACAGTTAAATCTCCCTGATGAACGAATCCATAAGCAGTACTATTTTCTTCGACGTGGATAGTATGTTGACCGCCAGAGATATGCAGAGTTGATGAATAATTTACGTCCAGATCGTACCGCGATAGCGGCTGCATGATATCGAATATTTCCATAGCAAATTCCTTTAGACTAAGATTTAAAATGTAAATCAGGTTTAATCGGACTAGCATTGTTAACATTTCGAAAGATGCTTTTTAATACAGCTCAGTGCGATAAATCGTCAATATTATTTATGCATCACTATCCTTTGTTTTTTATTAAATACGCCCCTGTCTTATTTAATGTTCGGATAAATTCACCACATATGAATAACACTTGCTCATCAAATAAATAACGAACATTTCACCTCCCTTAAAAAATGAGAAATTACTTTGGATTCAATCTTCAGATTATTTTTAGGTATGGTTCTCAGGAATGATTTCGGGCATTACTTTGATTTTGGCTTATGAATATTACTTTGGTAGGTGTTTTTTTGTTTTTGAACAAGTGATTGTGGAATTTTTATGCGAAGCGTATCGAAAAAAATGCGACTTATCCTGTTTACGCTGGCATAGCGGCAGCTAACTCCCTATAATCCGCCAAACATAGCATGAAAGAATGCTATTTTTCCCACTTTATTTTTTCTTTCTAACCAGGTTATTTTTAGTATGGCTGATGAAGCACATAAGTGTACAATCGTAGGCATTGCAGGTGCCTCCGCTTCGGGCAAAAGCCTTATTGCCAACACACTTTATCGAGAATTACGGGCTCAGGTTGGCGATCATAATATCGGTGTTATCCCAGAAGATTGCTATTATAAAGACCAAACTAACACCCCGATGGAAGAACGCATTAAAGTCAATTATGACCACCCAAGTTCAATGGATCACGATTTACTGTTCGAGCATATTCAGGCATTGAAAGCCGGTAACTCCATTGAATTGCCTCAATATGACTACGCTGAACACACACGAAAATCAAAATCCATCCACTTCGAACCAAAGCGCGTTATTATCCTTGAAGGTATTCTATTATTAACGGATAAGCGTTTGCGTCAGGAACTGGACTTCTCTATTTTTGTTGATACACCACTGGATATTTGCCTGATGCGTCGCATTAAGCGTGACGTAAATGAGCGTGGGCGCTCGTTGGATTCTGTAATGGAACAGTATAAGAAAACTGTCCGTCCGATGTTCCTGCAATTCATCGAGCCATCAAAACAATATGCGGATATTATTGTTCCCCGTGGTGGTAAAAACCGTGTGGCTATTGACATACTGAAAGCTAAAATTGGCCAATTTTGCGAATAACCTGTTGAACAGGTATTCATAAGAATCATCGTATTTTGAGAGGAAGTAATGCGACTCTGTGACCGTGACATTATTAAATGGCTTGATGAAGGTAAACTGGTAATTACCCCACGTCCTCCCGTCGAACGTATTAATGGGGCAACTGCGGATGTTCGCCTTGGGAATCAGTTTCGCGTTTTTCGTGGTCATACCGCTGCTTATATTGACTTGAGCGGTCCTAAGGCTGAAGTCAATGCTGCGCTTGATCGTGTCATGAGCGATGAAATCATTTTACCGGATGGGGAAGCTTTTTTTCTGCATCCCGGTGAATTGGCACTGGCAGTCACACTGGAATCTGTCACATTGCCTGCTAATCTTGTTGGGTGGCTGGATGGTCGCTCATCTTTGGCCCGTCTTGGGCTGATGGTGCATGTTACGGCTCATCGGATCGATCCGGGCTGGCATGGTCAAATTGTTTTGGAATTCTATAACTCAGGAAAACTGCCATTAGCTCTGCGCCCTGGAATGGTCATTGGGGCTTTAAGCTTTGAACCGCTTTCAGGTGATGCTGAACGTCCTTATAACCGACGTCAGGATGCCAAATATAAAAATCAGAAAGGAGCTGTAGGGAGCCGAATCAGCGAGGACTAATCTTTTCTGATGCAGATATCTAGTAAAATATACCTAATGAATTTCGAGTTGCATCGCGGCGGCAAGGGAGAGAATCCCCAGAAGCATAGATAACTATGTGACTGGGGTGAACGAGCGCAAGCCAACAAAGAGGCAGCTTGAAAGACGAAGGGTATAGTCATTTGGTGAAAATAATCATCTTGTGGACATGAGACTGGGGAAGTCATGAAAAGATTGTTGACGACACTCATTATTTTGTTAGTGGTAGTTGTTGCAGGTCTTACGGCATTAGTCATGTTGATTAATCCGAACGATTTTCGTAACTACATAGTAAAACAAGTACAAAAAAAGAGTGGCTACCAGCTCGTGTTACAGGATGATCTGCGTTGGCATGTCTGGCCAAAATTAAGTATTTTGACCGGACAGGTATCACTGACTGCTCCCGGCGCAAAAAAGCCTGCAATTGTGGCAGAAAATATGCGTCTGGATGTTGAATTATTGCCCCTGTTATCCCACCAGCTGGCGGTGAAGGAAGTTATGCTCAAAGGGGCTGTTTTCCGCCATACACCTGATAGCCAGCCACAACAAAAGCCTGAAGCGCCTATTGCACCGGAAAGTGATATTCATTATCCGGTAGAGGGTAATGGTCACAGCTGGAAATTGGATATTGACAGGATCAAAGTAGAAGATAGTTTGCTAATTTGGCAAACCAACTCCCATTCGCAGTTAAACATACGGGATATTAACCTGCTGATGAAGCGTCAGGATCAGCATCATATTAATCTTGAGCTTAATAGTAAGATTAATAAAAATCAGCAGGAATTTGCTTTTGAACTTGATGCTGACATTAATATTGCTGATTATCCACAGTATGTAACAGGCGATATGAATTCGTTTAAATATCAGCTCACAGGCGTTGGTTTACCCTCAGAAGGTATTACTGGGGAGGGTTCTGCCACTGTACGATATGATGCTTTGTCTTCGTTTATTTCGTTACAAAAAATTGCGCTTAAGATAAATGAGAGCGAATTAGCTGGTGGTGTGGATATTAATCTGAAAGATAAACCAGACTATTCCATCAATTTATCTTCACCAAAATTAAATTTAGATAACCTGCTGGGATGGGATAAATTAGCAAAGAATAGTTTTCAGGAAAAAATTGATTACCGGATGGAAAATAACTCGGTAAAGCCAGTGATTGCAAAATCAGTTACACCTTTATCCAATTATGATCTCAGTTTCCTGAAAGGATTTAATGCTCACCTGTTATTTAAGGCAAATAAATTTATTTATCAGGGGATGGATATTGATAACTTTGTTTTCAAGGCTGTCAATAACGAAGGAATGGCAAATATCTTGAGGCTGAGTGGTAATGCATTTGGGGGATATTTTGAGCTTCCTGCAACGGTTGATGCAACGGTCAATCCGGCTAAACTGCATGCGAAACCCTTATTACAAGATATTGACTTACAGTCTTTGCTGAAAGCATTAGATTTACCGTCAGTATTCAGTGGACAGTTAGCGCTGGACGGAGATCTTTTGGGGGAAGGGTATGATGAATATGCCGTCGCTCATTATTGGCAGGGAGACCTGAACGTTAATCTAAAAAATGCGCGTTTAGATGGGTTGAATATTCCAATGTTGATTCAACAATCTTTTTCACGAGTAACCGATCAGGTTAAACAGCCCACGAATACGCAGAGCTTTACTGGCGCACAAAATTTGTCAGTAAAGGCACAACTGACGCAAGGCGAAATCAAAATTAACGGCCTTTCTGCAAATTCTGAGCATTCAAAGATTGAAGGGCAGGGCAAAGCAAACTTACTGAAACAAAATGTTGATGTTGCATTGCTGGTGCAGTTAACCGGTGGCTGGGGGCAACAAAATGAGTTAGTCAGCCATTTAGAAAAATTAAAAGTACCATTGCGGATTTATGGTGATTGGAACAATTTGCAATATGCTCTGAATGTTGAACCCATCTTGCATGATGAATTACAACAAAAAGTTAAACAATCTATAAAGAACTGGTTTGATAATATTGATAGCAGTAAGAATAAGAAAAAAGCCGCAGAAAAATAGATAATTTGAGCATCATCAGGTGATTAATTTGCCAATCACCTGATGAATAATAAAGCGGGTATTTTTACTCCCTGCTACTGTTAATATCCGGTTACTTCATAATAAAACTCAGGAGTCCAGCCTAATTCTGGTGTGGTAACTGATATGGTTAAAGTATCCTGAGATAATCCTACTCCATCCGAATTACTTCTTTGGGTTCTAACATCAGCCAGATGGCTTGGGCCTTGGCTATCGAAATTATTACAGGCGATACTGGCGTGACACGAAATAATGCCATTGGGCAGGCTGACCGGTAACCGGATTTTGTAATAATTGGTATAGTATGTTACTCCACCGACAATCGATGTGTTTTCTTGCTTAATTGGTACACTAGCTATCGCTACGCCGCTTATTTGAGTAATTTTCCCAAGGTTAATGATCGTAGCATCTTGTCCGATTAGTTGAGATTCAATTTTTGAACCAATCAAATCACCTAAACCTATATTTTTTACGAACGCGTTTTTGTCCGGAATATCGGCACCATTCTCATCTTTTGCCAGTCGGCCATTAGCGTTTTTAGTGACTTTATCTAGGCGGGAATCGATCTCGTTTTTATTATAAGTGCCTACATCTAATGCGGTGAGGGTAATATCTGTTAGTAATGCCTTATTGTTCACTGTACGAGTCAGTGGGACTTTACCATTGACATTATTATTAGCATCATTTGCTAGTTTTCTGACGGTATTAATTTGTTGATCAATTTCTCCTTTAGCATAGGTATCTACATCAGATGCGTTCAGCATAATGTCTGTCAATAATGCTTTATTATTTATCGTACGGAACACTGGTACTTTGCTATCGGCATTATTGTTGGCAGCATTGGCTAGTTCTTTGACGCCATCAATAAGCTGATCGGTTTCTTCCTTATCGTAAGCATTTACATCAGATGCTATTAATTTGACATCATTGACTAATTCTTTTCCGTTTATCCGACGGGTTAACGGGACTTTACTTTCCGCATCGCGGATGGCGCTGGTGGCGTTTTGGTTGGCGGTATCTGCCAGTTTCATTGCCTGTACGACATCCTGCTGAATGGGCGCAATCAGCGCATCGGTTTCAGTCCTGTTGTAGGCATCCACGTCCGCTGCGATCAGGCGGATATCATTGACCAGCTCTTTATCATTAATTTTACGGGTTAACGGGACTTTACTTTCCGCATCGCGGATGGCACTGGTGGCGTTTTGATTGGCAGTATCTGCCAGTTTCATTGCCTGCACGACGTCCTGCTGGATGGGCGCAATCATCGCATCGGTTTCAGTCCTATTGTAGGCATCCACATCCGCCGCGTTTAGATTGATATCATTGACCAGCTCTTTATGGTTGATCTTACGGCTTAACGGAACTTTGTTTTCCGCATCCTTGATGGCAGTATCCGCCTGTCTCATTGCCTGCACGACGTCCTGCTGAATGGGCGCAATCAGTGCATCGGTCTCGGCCTTGTTGTAGGCATCCACGTCCGCTGCGCTCAGGCGGATATCATTGACCAGCTCTTTATCATTAATTTTACGGGTTAACGGGACTTTACTTTCCGCATTGTTGATGGCGCTGGTGGCGTTTTGGTTGGCGGTATCTGCCAGTTTCATTGCCTGCGCGACGTCCTGCTGGATGGGCGAAATCAGGGCATCGATCTCAGTCTTGTTGTAGGCATCCACGTCCGCTGCGATCAGGCGGATATCATTGACCAGCTCTTTATCATTAATTTTACGGGTTAACGGGACTTTGCTTTCTGCACTGTTGATG
>NZ_CAWQMW010000190.1:0-15607 GCF_963895965.1 Xenorhabdus sp. PB30.3
TGAAGCTAAAGCGCAGGCTAATGCTGCAAGTGATAATGCTAATACTCGTCTGGAGAAAAATAAAAATGGTGCGGACATTCCGAACAAAGATGAGTTTGTAAAAAACCTCGGTTTAACGGAAACCCAAAAATTAGCAGCGGGTGCACTACCTAAAAGTGGTGGTCATATCAGTGGGACTGTTGTGATCACAAACGATTCCGAGATTCAATTTTCTCGTAATAGTGACTGGGGATTGTTAGGATTTAAAAATACCGGGGATGGTGATGCCGACAGTTTCATGTATTTTGAAACCGGTGATAATGGTAATGAGTATTTTAAATGGCGTCACCGAATATCAGGACAGAATACGGCAGAAGACTGGATGTCACTCAAACGTGATAATCTACGTATTAAAGGGCATCCGGTTTATCATGAAGGAAATAAACCTACAGCAGGAGAAATAGGTGCTGTATCTGCTAGTGGTGGTGCTTACAATCAATCATTTGATTTTCAATCGATAAATGTAGAAAACTTTCATCTTAAATATGATAAAGGTAAACACAATTATATTTCATGGTTTGAAGATACAAAAAGAAGTGCATATTTAGGTTTTCCTAATGATAGTGCCACTCACTTTAATATTGCGAATGAGAAACTTAACAGCATATTAACTCTACATGCTGATTCAGTGACTCATAACTCTCGAAAATTAGCTTTTCAGGATGAAAATTATACTAAACCTGAATCGGATAACCGTTTTATTCGTTTGAATACGAATACTAAAACGTCAGGGTATATTTTATCCAAAGCAGCTAATCTTTATGACGATCCTAGTTCTCGTGATTTAGGCCGATCAGGTTTTTTAAGACCGAATGAAGGGTTAGATAAGCTTGGAGCATTAGCAATTCACGTGGCTCATCCTTTGGTGGAAGGAGCTCAACATGCCAGAGGTATTTCTTTTGATTACGGATTTAAAACCCGTTCATTTGGTATATCAACCTATGCTTTTGATGACGATGGTAATTTTAAGGGAAGTAAAAAAATATTAACAGAGGATGATATAACTTCATTTGACAAGAAATATCTGTCTAAGAAAGAAGAAAAACGTACTCAAGAATATTCCATATGGACAGGAAGTATATGGGCTAGTGAAAAGAGAACAGTCACTTGCAGTGAAAGTATACTAGGCCGTACATTATTTCTGAAAAGTTCAGATAATGGCAGAAATCAGTGGATTTCTGTACAAGTTCCAGCAGTTTTAGGGCGTGGTGGCTCTGTCTCAGCAAATTATCGTGTTTGGTTTACCTTTGATATGCCAGATGAAAAAACTTTACGATTCTGGGAAGGTGGGTATTTTTTATTAACAGATGTATGCATTTCAAAATAATAAATTTCATTGTATAGATGCATAAACAAGGAATTAAAATGAAAGTCTATGTTTTTAAATCGGATACTAGGTCATACCAAACATATCCTGAACCAGATAATATTGATGATTTTTATGTATTTGATGTTAATGAAAAAGAAATACATGATTATGAATTCATCATGTCGGGTGATGAATGCAAAATAGTTGAGAAAAGGCCTAATAAATATTGTTATTGGAGTGGTGATTCATGGATTCTTGATAAGAAAAAATTACAGGATAGCCAGATAAAACAGTTTGAAGAACAACGTAATAATCTTCGACAACAAGCAAATGACGCTATAACAATATTACAATACTCTCTTGAGACTGCTCTAGGTTCAGAAAAAGAACAATCATTATTATTAGAATGGAAAAAATATATTGTTTTGTTGAGTCAGATAGATTTATCAAAAACGTCAAATATTACATGGCCTACTCAGCCTAAATAATCACAGGGGCTTTATGCCCCTGATTGTTACTTTATTTTTGGTTGTTCGGGCCATTCGATATTAGGTGCGATGCTGCAATCAATACGATTGATTTCCACTCTATATTTCCTCCATTCATATAACTTGGATTTCTCTTCAGTTGTACTAATGTCCAGGTCAACAGCATCTTGGAGAGGAGCAATTATATTTTTGATATGTTCCATTAACTGTTTCTTTTTTACTTCTGCTTGTCTGCGCAACTCTTCCTTAGTTGGAGCTGGAATATCTACCCAAGCTGGTAAGCCATCATCACCAGCTACCCTCATTTTTCCTACAGGGGGAATATTGCCAACAAACTCTGAATAAACATGATCATCTACTTCAATACCATCATCTGGCCATGTTCCAGCATTAATATAATCCTGCATTAATGTTTTTGGAAAAAATGAATTTCTTTTAGCACTATAAAAATACATATTTAATATCCTATTGCTAACCAAACTGAAGGTTGGCTACTATCAACAGTAACTCTTATTTTTTCATTGTTTAATAGCTTTGCAGAAGATGAGCAATTATCTCGGTCATACTCTATAGCATCATTTACATAACCAATTGCCCATAATCCTCTAGTTGGAAAACTAATAGTTAAAGGAACGTTAATAGTACCTGCACCTATTGTATTTGCTACAACTCCCCATTGAATAATCATCCCTGTATCGCCACACTTCCACCAACCATTAGGTTCTTTTTGAGCTGTATTTTTCGTGGCATTAGTGCGGTTATTAACTAATTCAACTACAGCATCCCATAACCATTTATTCCCCCAACGACTTCCCCATATATTCCCATCTTGGGCTATTGTTGTTCCTGTGCTACCAATAAGCAAATTCCCATTAACTTTTGTTTCATGATCTAATAAAACTTTTCCTGTTTTCATATTTATAGAAAACGGTCTAAAATTATTCCATGAGCCTTTTGAATCATTCTTATTGGTTTGTAAAATATAGAAATTTTCACCATCCAAACGTAAGAAAACACCATAACCACCTCTTTCAATTCGGTAATTATCTGGTGAAGATGATGAAATTTGACCGCTTAATGTACCACCTGTTATAGGAAGGGCATTTTTTGCCAATTCAATGATATCTTTATAATCATGAGAATAAGGTAAAACATTATCGTCATATTCTTTACCTAATAGAGGATCATCAATGGCATAAGATTTCACCATCCATTTAATTTCAAAATTACTCTGAGGTTCCAAATTCCTGGCGATCTCAAATTCATCATCTTTACGAGAATAATGAATACCAGAAAAATTACTGGTGACATGGTAAGTTAAACCTCCACGCAAATAGCAGCCGCTGTATCTTCTGCATTCAACAATATCTCCAGGTTTGACCTTTTCATAAAGAGGATATTTACCATCTATTGGTCTTGCTATACTCATCATATCATGACGGACATTTCTTACTGTCTTACGATATGTTTGATTTACACGTTTAATATTTAGGTAATGAGCATCTCCTCCCCATCGAACATCCCCTCCCTCAATCTGCAATAACAAACCAGCAATATGTGTATCTCCATCTTTACCAAATGGCTCTTTTTCTCTATCTTCCGCGTACCAGCGATGAATAGCTAACCACGAATTTGCACCATTATTCGATGGAAATTGCCACCAAACCGGATAATAACGATTAGTACTCAACCCGGTCAGATCTATCGTTTTATTAAAGCGTGGTTCAGCCTGAATTTCTTCAACCGTGGGTTTATTTCCTTCATGATAAACCGGATGCCCTTTCACGCGGAGGTTATCTGATTTCAGGCTCATCCACTCATTGGTTCCTCCACCAGAGAGGCTATGCTGCCATTTAAAATACTCGTTACCGTTATCTGCGGTTTTAAACCACATATAAGAGTCAGGATCACCATCCCCAGTATTTTTAAAGCCAATCGCAGCCATATCCGTATTTCTGCGCCAAGCTATTTCAGAGTCCGTAGTAATTGTGAGATCCCCGGTGACTTGGCCTCCGCTGTGTGGTAACGCATTTTGTGCTTGTTTTTGGGTTTCCGTTAACCCGAGGTTTTTTACAAACTCATCTTTGTTCGGAATGTCCGCACCATTTTTATTTTTCTCCAGACGAGTATTAGCATTATCACTTGCAGCATTAGCCTGCGCTTTAGCTTCATTCACTCGAGCATCAGTTTCGGCTTTGTTGTATGCTCCTACATCCGCAGAGTTCAATGAAATATCTGCTGACAGCGTTTTGCCATTCACTTTTCGTGCAGCAGGAACACGACCATTCGCATTATCATTCGCTACTTTGGCCTGCGCTTTAGCTTCATTTACACGCGCATCAGTTTCGGCTTTGTTATACGCTCCTACATCCGCAGAGTTCAGTGAAATATCAGCTGACAGCGCTTTCCCGTTCACCTTACGGCTAGATGGAACGCGACTATTCGCATTATTATTCGCTGCATTAGCCAGGTCATACGCCGCTTTCACCGCTTTCGGTGTGGCCGCATGGGTTTCGCTATTGCTGTCTACCGCGCTGCTCAGGATGACAAATCCTTTTTCTTTCAGCGTCGCATCCGGATGGTTACGGCTGTTCGCGTGTTTTGTAATGGAATTATCCACATACTCACGGGTTGCCAGAACAATGGACGGATCAACTTTCAGCGTGACCGCATTTGCGCTGCTGACAATCAGGATCATTCGGATCGTCTGAGTACGACCGGAACCTTCCTGCAATTGTGGTTTGTAGGTTTCTGCACAGTTACCTACTGCAACCAGAACGCCGTCTTTGTCATACAAGCCGATTTCACGGATCCACCAGCCACCTTCGGCTTCAGGAATAACCTGTTCCGCGATAATCTGATTGGTGTTTTTCGGATCGATGCTCAGCGTATTAATCGCTGCCCGGCGTTTTTCATTAATCAATTTGGTTTGTTTGGTATCCGGTACCGGCAGGCTGCCACCACCATCACCAACGGCCATATGGGTAATTTCAATTTTTGTACCCAGTGCCGCAGCATTTGCCAATTTATCTGCACCTAACTGTGTCAGCAGCGCAAAATATTTGGTACTCATGGTCTAATCCTCATGTCGTCAATAATATGTACCCCCGCGCCCACAATTTCTGAGCCGGATACGGTCACTTCTTTCGGGAAATAGGGGTAAACGGTTAGTTCGTCACCGCTGTAAGTCGCTGCCGAATAGTGATATCCACCACGGGTATCAAGGTTGATATCCAGCCCGATTAAATGTCGGCTCACTGGTTTAGCATCGAAAATCAGTTTTTCCAGTTCTTCGAACATTTCATGGGTAATACCGCTCTCCAGAACACCAATATCCAGACGGAAGGTGCCCGGTGCATCGTTGGTCTGCCACCACTCTTTAACCCGGATGAGATAACCCAACGGTTCAATCACCCGTCGGATTGCCCCAATTGTTCCTTTGTGTTTATGCAGGAACAGTGAACCTTTGATCACTTCCCTTTTGATGTTCTCAGGCCAGTTCTCGTCCCAGCGATCCACAGACCACGCCCATGCCAGATAAGGCAGTAACGATGCCGGACAAGTGTCCGGGTTCCACAGCTCATGCAATGGGATTTTGATCTTCTGCAACTTGGCACAGGCTTTCGCCGCAGCCAGTTCTAACTGCGTTGAACCCATCGGCAGAAGGCGATCATTCATCAGAACCTCCCATTGTCAGCGTGGTTTTGGTGCAGTAAGAAGCCTGTGTTTTATCCAGCACGACGTCTTTCAATGGCGCTTTCAGTTCTACACGCTGGACACCTTCTACATGCAAGGCGGCATAAATCGCGGACAAACGAATGTCACGCCCCAGACGATGCTGCGCTTCGACATAATGTTTCAGCTTCTGCTCCGCTGCTTTGCGGATAGGTTCTGACTCCGGTGTCGGGAAGATGTACAGCACTGCGTCAATTTCATATTCCACGATTTTTGCTGACTGGACTTTCAGGCGATCAGCCACCGGACGCACGTTTTCGTCGTTCAGGGCTGTTTCGACAATTTCCAGCAGCTCTTTGGATGCAACGCCTTTGTCCTGGCGGGACATAATCGTTACTGTAACGTTAGCCGGTGACGGGCTGATTGCCGAAGCATCTGCGACACGGCCATCCGCACTGCGGGCATGGAATTCATAAGCACCCACCGGGCCAGCAACACTCAGACCTTCAAAAGCCTGTGGAATACGGACACGGTAATCATTGTCGGATTCCATCACAGCCGGAGTCGGCGGGACGGTTGAGTTATCCGCAGAACGCAGAACCATGCGCGATACGTTGTTATTCGCTCCCAGCTGATCCAGATCGCTACCGGTTGAATAGGCCACCATAACCGCGCGGGCAGCTTCATTAACGCGCTGGCGCAGAAGCAGTTCGCGATATACGTTCTCTTCCAGCAATTTCACCAAAGGCTCGGATTCAAGTTGCAGTGTTCGTGCAATGGCATCCTGCTGCTCTTCGGGATAAAGCGAGATTAGGCCTCTTTTACGCTCTTCTAACAGTTGTTCGTAATCCAGTGGCTCAACCACATCCGGTGGTGGTAACTGGCTTAAATCGATTGTTGGCATTGCTTACCTCACCGGAATTGAGAGTGAAAATTCTTTGGCGGACTGGTGATAAGTACCGGTAATATCCACCACCATTCTGCCGTCCTGTAGGGTTTCCATCGTGATTGACGTCAGCGTCACACGTGGCTCCCAACGACTGATTGCGGTATAGCTGGCCGCCATAACCTGAAGTTTGATTGCCGGGTTCTGCGGCCAGTCAATCAGTTCAGGCAGTAACGAACCGTAAGTACGACGCGCAATACGACTGCCTACCGGAGTCAGTAAAATATCGCTGACGGATTGCCGGACATGGTCCAAATCGCTCAACGCCCGGCCTGTCTGCCGGTTCATCCCCAGATACATCATACGGGGCCTCCTGATGTGTCACGGCCTGACTGGATGCCGATGTGTTTATGGGAATCCACGATCACGCCATTGGAACTGAATGTGCCGCCGGTGTGTTCAATATTGCCCGTCATTTTGCCGCCATTGCGCACAATCAGATTTCCTGTGCTCATCAGCTGCGTACAGATGACTTCCGGTGTATCCAGCGTAATCCGGGTGCTGGCAACACAAGTGATTTCCGGCGCAGTAATATGGACGGAATCCGATGCAGTCACTGTCGCGGTTTTGATGCCAGTCACAGTTAATGCACCTGATTGCGGCTCATACTCCATCACTGCACCATCCGGAAACTGAACATGTGTTGCTTCAGGAGACGTTGATGGTGCCGGAAACTCATCTGAAAAAATTGCTGGCAATACAAAGGCGGTGGTCAGTTCGCCGCCTATGGACAGTAATAAAACCTGCTCACCAACACTGGGCGCCCACCATGTGCGGGAGTTCCCCGCTCTGGATGTCAACCAGTGCAGCCAGTCGGTTTCGAGATTGCCTGTCGCGACCCGGCATATACCCTTTGCGGTATCCACTTGGGTAATCACGCCTGTTCGGATCAGGTTGCGCAATAAGCGCATCAGTTCAGTGAGTTGTGTGTTCATGGCGTAAGAATGCCATGAAAAATCGGGGGAAACATTAAACTAGGCTTGTAGGAACAGACATACAAAATGGCAGATAAAAATCAATTAAATCAAAAAAATAAAAGCCTTTTCATCCTGAGATAAAAAGGCTTTTATAGGTTCTGTGAGAAGTCATGTTCAGTTGTTCAAAGTGGCTACGATTTACATTGCCTGACAACTTCACGGACATATTGTTGCAGATAATCTAATTTGGACTGGTCACTGATGATCCCTGCTCGGATATCGTAAATATCGCGTCCAGCTTTTGCAGTGAGTTCGACTTGGGTTCCATCGCCCATGCTGCGGGGGCCGGTATCTCGCTTTTGGGTGAGCTGACAGGTAGCAAGGTTGGCGGCGGAGATTTGCACCCGGCGATGACCAGCGGCAATATCAGCACGCAAAGCGGCGTTTTCTTCAGTAACATGGGCTAATTTTCCGGAATAGTATTCATCTAATTGGGCGGCTTTACTCTGAGCATCTTTCATCTTTTGAATAGCTGACAATGTTTCCTGATTCGCTTTCTGATGAATAGCAACAACCTGAGCACTATGCTGTTGTTTAAGGTTCGCAACTTCACCAAGGAACAGTGAACGATGCCCCCACCAGCCAGTGCATCCTCCAATGACAAAAATGGCAATTAACGATATTTTCTTCATTCCTCCAATCCCCAACAAACCAACTCGGATTCCTGTTCACGTCGTAAGACCTGCCCATAACAGCCATTCGGCTGTCCTTTGGTTGCCCGGCAATCACGACCTCCATCGTAAATCCAGCGTTTAATCTCCTGACAGGCACCTTTTTTATCTCCGGCATTGAGTTTGCGATAAAATGTTGAGGAGAAACATTTTGAGGGGCCGATGTTATACGGGCAAAAACTGGCAATTCCCGCAATTTGTGGCTCGGTCAGCGGAACATGAACGTTCTTTTTCACCCAATCAATCGCTTTGTCAGCTTCAACCCGGTTCAGCGCTTCACATTGCTCAGCAGTCAGTTGCATCCCTTTATATACTGCCTTTCCATCAATACGCGTCACACCCCGGCATATCGTCCAGATACCACCGGCATCCTGATAAGCAACAAGCCGATTGCCCTCTTTCTCATCAAGAAACTGGGAAAGAATGACCGAAGAACTGGCGCCACCGATAATCAGGCCAATGAGCAACCGGCTGAGTCTGGTTTTGAGATCCTGCATATCACAGCTCTTTTGGTGCGTTATGTATCAGCTCGCTGACGATTCTGGCTGATTTAGATGCAGGCTCTACCTCCAGATTTTCCAGAATATCTTTTAAGATTAAAGTGCGTTTCATCTGCTCACGTCGATTAAGACGATAAGTCAGAATACCGAGAGAAATGCTGGCTAATACTCCCAACAGAAAACTCAGCTCATATAAAGAAAGACCGGAAAAAATGGCGGTTGTGCTGGCACAGGCATAAGTGGCATGGCTATATTTATCCATTCATGCCCCTCAATCCCAAAGCTGAATCATAGGCTTACTGGCAACGGGCACAAAATCCGGCATTTCAACTTTTGTTCCATGAGGCAATGTCGCACCAAAATCAGCCAGCCCAGGATTTGCCTGCAATACACGCTCCGTCATGCCTAAAGTCCGGCCATAATGACGCCAGCACAAAGCGTCTACCGTTTCGTTTTGTTGTGCAATAATTTGCATATACTCTCCTTTTATTTGCAGAAAATAATCGGTAAATCGGAGAGTTATGATCGAATAATCAGCGAAATGCCTCAATGAAACGGCATTGTTGGGGAAATAGTACAAATGAAGGGCAATTTCACCCGATGGGATTTATTTTCACTGTTCAGAAAAGTATAAGGGCAGGGGATAATCCCTGCCCTTATACTATTTAAATTGCTTATTATCCGTTTATTGGAGAGTTCAACCCATCAGGCCTAATCCGATAACCAACTATCGTCCTCCCAGACACTTTGGATCAGTTCCATGATTTGATCATGTTCACTACTGTTTTTACTCCCTGTCACTTTTACGGACGTGTTACTACTGAGGGCAATTCTAAAATTAGTATCAGGATACTGTGGCAGTATTCTCTTCTTTAACTCGCTTTCAAGTGCAGACATGACTGATTCAGAAACATTAGCTCGCTTATCGAAAAGTATTTCAACTCGCATCATTTTCTCCCGCTAAAACCTATTCTTTTACCGAACCTGAAGTTTTTCAATCATTCATTATCTAATGATTTGTTTTTTAAAAAATTATTATAACCACTGAGACTTTTTTCATAGGGTGCAGATAACTCTGCTATCCAGACCAGTGCCAGTTCTTTGTCTTCTGCCTGATTGCATTCACAACTTGTTGCCATTCTGGCAATAAAATTAATACGTTGTGCTACCAATGATTCCATAAGAGAGTCCACTGATATGTCCGCCTCCACTCTATAACTGTATATGCATACAGTACACCTAATTAGTGAAAATTTAAAGTAGTTTTTTCCTTTCTTAAAGATAAAAATTGATAGTTAATAACTATTATTTATTTCTTTAATGGAAACTTTTATCTAAAAAATAACATTTATCAAAACCATTTCACATCTATATCACAATCTCGTCTTCCCTGTCTATCCGTACAGTTATTGACAGAACTCCAAGAGAGCCATTTTTTGTGTCGTCTATAGACAATCCGCTCTGATGTGGCTGGCGCATCAGATTTCGGGACAACTGTCCATTGATGTATTCGTGTACAGATATATTTTTCCTGACTGAGCAACGACGATGTCACTCCCTGAATGGAGTGAATATCTTCACCATAAGGACTACCAAAAGGGATATGCTTATAAGCGAGCCTGATAACCAAATCACGACGGGCAACCCATGGCCCTCCCTGAGCCTGAATATAAGCCGCCCAGTTTCCCTTATCCGCGGCCTGCAAAACGTCATTCATTTTATTATCAGATAAACGAACGTCTTTAAGTCGACGCAGTTCTCGCCAGACAGAAACCGGAGCACCACCAATTTGTTGAAATTGTCGAATTCGCCAACGACTCGCCCAAGCTGTTACTGATTTAGCCATATCGCGCAGTGATCCTCCCGTTTCATGATCGATTTCATCTTCCAGAGCATAACCATCAATATTTTTGGAAATGTACTTTGCGATATAACCTGTCGCGCTACCTTGATTAGGATCTATCACCCGGTAATCAAAACGAGATTTTTTATCATGGTTACGCAGTAACTCTTCCTCTTCTTCCTGACAAGAGTAGTGTTCAAGGGTATTTCTGACCTGTGAAGCATGTTCCGGCAACATAAAGAGCAAAATGTGCCAGTGTGGTGTCCCGTCATGATGGGGTTCAACAACCCGAAAGCCAAACAGCTTAATACCCGCACGGGCAATAGCTGCGCGAGATTTTGCCCATACACTGCATAAATAGCGCTGAGTATCACGGGGAGTTGCACCTTCCCATTTTTGGACAAATCCCCCTCTATGCCTGACTGCATGGTATTTTGCTGGTGCAGTGATAGTATAAAACTCTCCTACACACCCCATTTGATTTGCAATATCTTCGAAACCGCGCATTCTGGCCATTAATTCGCAGCGACGAATAGCAGGATTAGCATTACTATGAACGACGGTCTCAGCTAATGAAATCCGCTCTCCTGCTTCATTTTCTAAATCAAAATGCTGAAAAAACTCACGATTGCGCCGCTTTTGTTCCAGCCATTCGCGTAAAGCCAGTAGTGAAACATAAGGTGAGGCCGCGTTCTGCACCTGTCCAACTGCAATTGCCATATGCTCGGATTGGGTATCCCGCAAGCGTTTTAAGCGAAAATACCACCAGCGTGTGGACATCATGCGTAACATGCCGGCGCAAAGTAGATCAACAGACAGTGTTTTTCGCCCATAATTGAACTGCCGCCAATAAGGGGGATGAATGCCACATTGCAAAGTCAGCTTTGCCATTAATTGATATACCTCAGCCATGTGAGAAAACCGTACTGATTCACTCATCGCTGATTCAGCCGGAACTTGCTGCACTTTCTCCCGATTAGAAGAGTGATTCGTAACAGAGTGACTCATAGAAGAATAGTGCTCATAATTTTCGGTAATAAACACGGATATTTCATGAGCAAGCTTTAAAAGCGGTTTACGACCATATGTCGCAATATTGCTCAATTGTTCAATAAATGGAAAAGGAGCAATGCCCGATACAGAATGTTTGAATTGATACCTGCTCTTAACCAACTGTAATCGCGGTAATACATTCTGCCCGACGGTTTTTCTCAGGTAAGCATTAGCATCCCTGCGTCCTGATTGCGTAAAGATATCGGCATAGCGGTGACTAAAATGTTTTGCCAGAAAATCCGGCATCTGGCCAATATACTGGTGGCGCCATTGGTGATCTTCTGCGTTAACTTGCCATAACAAACGCTCTGCTGATGAAGCACTCTGCGGAATATTTGGCTGAAACATGACCGACTGTTTATAAGTGTGAGCGAAAAGATCACTATTCATCAATGCCACCTTAATTAAGGAAATGTGAATGTCTGGCGTACACATGCCATCTGTTCAAAAAAATTAGAAAATATTTAAAAGGTGGTTAACTGGGTAACGTTAAATGTCTGGGAAACTGACTAACTACAACCTTAATATGATTCATCGCTTTGATCAGAGAGTGTTTTTCCTCAGAAGTAAACTGGCTGATTTCGCTGTCATGGCGAGCTCGGGGAATATTTGCCAAATAGAAAATAGCGGATAAAGCCCGCTTGTTCTCTTCATAATGACAATCCCTTTTATCACGCATGTCCGCAAGAAAGCGTTTTAACTCTTTTTCATCATCTCCCCAGTATATTGCTCTGATCTTAGACAGATGGTTCAATCCTTCCAACCGCTGACCGAGGTTAATTTGGGCAAACTTTTCTTTTTCCGTATTCGCCATATTTTCCTCACCCTTTCACCTTCAGAGCGATTATTGTCAGAGCAATCCCTCGAACACCGCTGATATCAGGTATAGGGATTGAAATTTGGATGTTCATGATGCAATATCTCTTAATGGTTTTCGTCTTAACCAATTCGGACCCAATAAAGATCTCATTTCAAGATCTTTTGCGGGATAATAATATCTCTTATCTATACTGTCAATGAAAAATACCAATATTGAGATCAAAATGGGGGCTGATAGTGGTGGGCGACCAGCTATCGAGCGCCTTGTACGCGCGTATGGATTTAAATCCCGTCAGGCTCTGAGTGATCATTTAGGCGTGTCCAAAAGCACAATGGCAAACCGCTATCTTCGTGATAGCTTTCCGGCGGATTGGATTATTCAGTGTAATCTCGAAACGGGTGCTTCACTGCTATGGCTGAGTACAGGGCAAGGAGAGATGTTTCCAAACGGCGAAGGGATCAAAAAAACAGAACGATTGGAAGATATCATTGCGCCGTCAATCTCCCGTGTAAAACTGTCAGGAGGTAAGCTGAATGAGGCTGATCCGGTTATTCTGGATAGTGAGTTGATTTCCAAAGATCTCAGAGAACCTCTGGTGGTTGATGATGGCGTATCCTGGTATTTGCTTGATGCACAAGAAGACACTATTCAGGACGGTTTATGGCTGGTCGATATCGAAGGAATGCACAGCATCAAGAAGATAGCCAAAATCCCTGTCAGTAAAATTCGCGTCAGTGATAATGATGTTACGTTTGATTGTGCTATCAGCGATATTCAATTCATTGGACGCGTGGCTTTAGTGATCTCCAGACAATAACCAGTTACGTAACAATACGTTTTCCATCAAAGTTATCTCTGATTGCCAGAATAACTTTGATGGCGTTTATCATTTTAAAAAAGTTGTATCACAGGATAAAATACTCACGGCTTTTCTTTATACGTTTTATTCTAGTGTCTTTTATTACCTAAATATTTTCTCATGTGAGTGAAACATGCTAATGCAAGGTGCAATAAAATTATTCCAAGCGTCTATCCAGTTTGTCACGCAAATATTCAAACCAATAGTTATTAGATTTATTAAATAATATATACAGCTCGTCTATTCTGTATCTTTAAATCATTATTTAAAGGTTAAACTTTGTTATGGATTTTATTATTTAAATAATAAAAATTTCTATTCGTATTTAATTAATAATCCTCCTTAAAATACATAACTACTATACACAATGGATTTCAAGATGCGTCGCGGCGACAAGGGAGTGAATCCCCGGGAACATAGATAACTATGTGACTGGGGTGAGCGAGCGTAGCCAACAAAGAGGCAACTTGAAAGACGAAGTGTATAATTGCCATTCAGCAGGTTTCACGTTACATCGTGCTGACGGGAGTTGATCGCCTCATCCGATACAAAACATGTTCCCGTAGCGGGTTCCCTTCCTCAAGAGCTGGATGCATAAATGTTTTTTTATCTCTGATCATTCCCAGCTTTTTCATCACATTTTCTGAACGAGCATTCATCAGGGTGGTAAAAGCTACAATCTCATCCAGTCTGATTTCCGTAAACCCAAAATCAAGAACTTTGTGGGCAGCTTCACTGGCATAGCCTTTACCCCAAAATGGCTTATCGAGACGCCAGCCTATTTCAACAATATGGCTACAGGTAGAAAATGGAAATTCAAGACTCGGTATATTCAACCCAACAAAACCAATAAACTCACCACTTTCTTTCACCTCTGCCGCCCATAGTCCCCAACCACCCTGAATCTCAAATTTACGAATACAATTATCAATCAGTGTGTCGCTTTGTTCTTTTGTCAGCGTATTGGGGAAAAACTCCATTACTTCAGGATTACTGTTCAGGCGGTAAAAAGGTTCTCTGTCTTCTTCCTTCCAGGCACGAAGCCATAATCTTTCTGTTTCCAGTTCTATAATCACAATTTTCCCTTATTGATTGAAAATATGGATTTCAAATAGCATCTAAGTGATATATGAGAGTCTCACCGCTCATATAACTTAATGGGCTGATTTGATGAATGTAACTAACACATAGATAACGTAAAAGAAGCAAGAATATCAAAACAAAAACTGCCGGAAAGTACAACACATTCCGGCAGTAATATAGAAATTTTATACCCGAGTGGTTTCCGCGAATTGAAAATCGAAGAGTATTTTACCAGCAGATATCAGGCAGTAGCTTTAGATTTTGCCTTATCTCCCGGAGTATCCTTGATGGAAACAATTCGTTCTGCTTCCTGTTTCTTCTTATTTTCTTTTTCCACTTGTTCAGACTGACCGATAAATAATCCGCCACGTCGGATTGACATACTCCCACAACGGCTGATACCCCGTAATTCCCCATGTTCAAGGATATCGAGTGTTTCAGCACAGCAAGTCCCTTCTACGTGACCATCAATAATAATTTCAGGTGCAATCAACTCACCTTCCACTTTACCGGCGTGCATAACACGAATAGCCCCGCCTTTTACGCGAATATTCCCGATAATTTTTCCCCAAATCTGGATATCCCCTTCCATCTCGATATCCCCTTTGAATACGGAATTCTTCGCGACAATCGTATTAGCGCGGGCTTCAGTGCCAGAGATTTTTTTCTCTTCAGTCTGTACAGGAGGAGTGATTTGTGTGACCGGGCTGGCAGCAGATGCCTCAGTTTTTTTTCCAAACATAGCTTTCATTCTCTGTTTCATATTAGTAAAGTAAAATACCAAGGCTAAAAAAGATAAAATTGCTGTTATGGTACAACCAATATTGTTGCCATATACGTACAATCCCAGTGTAATAGCCCAAGCGAGCCATAAACTGTATAAAAAAGCGTTATCTGAAAAACGATACTTTTCCATATGTTTCTCGTTCTTGTAATCTTTTATCTTTCATCAGCAAATATATCTATGTCTCTATGCCTTAGTGGATATAGAAGAAAGGCGATGAAAATACATCCTAGCATTGTACCAGTATAAAAAACAATCTACGAAGCTATAACAGAGGTATTTATGCCGTTATTACATGGATAACGTTACCAACAAAGCTTAATGGTCTGAATTATCGATAGTTTGTCTTTAAAATCCAACACAGGAAACTCATTTTAATAGAAATATTTTGGTATCTTAAATATAAGAACCATATAAACCAATAAATATGCAACATCACTAAACCAATGCTTAACAAAATAACATCATATGCAATACAGTTTATTTATATTTCATTACAGGATATGTAATTTTAATTAGAGAATTGTACCTTAACTAACCTACCTGAATACTTATCTGAC
>NZ_CAWQMW010000191.1:0-15570 GCF_963895965.1 Xenorhabdus sp. PB30.3
AATTCAATGTCTACTGTTTAGTATAGTACCTGATTGGTGTTTTTGTTATTTTTTATAGAAAAACCTCAGTGTTTTCTTTGTCACAACAATAATGATAATAAGTGATTATACTCTTTCATTTTTCCAGTTATTTGATTTTTAATTTAAACTAGAAAATGTGTAATCATCTATGGGGTACAGGTTGTTCTATATTTATAACGATAAAAAATGGGACAGGTGAATAAAGTTAACGTGGGGATAATCCGCAAGAAGGGATGCTAATAAGCAAAAACAGACCCCTTATCACCATTGATACACTAAGAGGTCTGTATATAACATATTGATTAAAAGGTTTTAAAAATCAAACGCTGATTTTGTGACCTGATAATGCAGAATTACGGCGAGCCTGACCATCAGCACCATAAAAAGAGGGGCTGTGATGGCTCTTGAGAAAAGCAATTGCCTGACTATTCTGATCAATATGCTGTTCCAGCAGAAATCCGTTATGGGCATTTAAATCACGGATACGTTCAACCGTCTGGCTGATTTGATCCCACAATACTATCAGTATTTCATGATCGGCATAGGGGGCACTTACTTTTAGCGTTTCATTTAATTGCTGGCGCTTTCGCTCAGAATGATCAAGTGCTGAG
The DNA here is from genome assembly GCF_963895965.1 of Xenorhabdus sp. PB30.3. NCBI lineage: Bacteria > Pseudomonadati > Pseudomonadota > Gammaproteobacteria > Enterobacterales > Morganellaceae > Xenorhabdus > Xenorhabdus sp. PB30.3. The sequence continues at coordinate 633 of NZ_CAWQMW010000191.1, forward strand.
AGTAAAAATGTTTTTTGCTCTGTCACACGATGTAAATGATTCGCTTCAATAAAGCCTTCACTCAGGATACGTTGTTCTTCTGCCATCGTTATCGAAAGCGAATTTAAATGTGCGCTTTGCTGCTCAAGCAACAGTTGAAGTTCTTCCATTTATGGCCTTTATGATTTTGCTGGTTTATCTGTTTTAAACAACCACTGAAAGTATACCTAATGGATTTCAAGTTGCATTGTGGCAGCAAGGGAGCGACAAATTCGTCGGGAACGAATTTGCTCAGCCAGAGGCTGGCCTCCGATGAGAGACTGAGCCTCTCGTTTCCCCCGGGAGCATAGGCAACCGTATGTTTATAAAAATGCTGACCGGGGTGAGCGAATGCAGCCAACAAAGAAACAGCTTGAAAGACGAGAGGTATTATCAGTTTTCAAGAGCTTCTCTGATCAGGGCATCAGCAATTTTGCCGCTATCCATGGTCAGAGTTCCTTTCGCTATCGCTTCTTTCAGCTGTTGTACTTTCTGGATATTAATGTCTTGACTACTTGGCTGAACCAGTTTTTTCTGTGCCTCGCTCAGTTTAACCTGCGTATCGGCGCTTTTTTCTGCAACAGCCACGGTCCTGCGAGTGCTATGGACACCTTCATTGGAATTGCGTTGCTGTAAAGCCGCAATAGCCAGTAGAGGTTGAGTGCGTTCAATACTCATAATCGTAATCCTTTATTCAGGCATTATTTATTTGTCTTAGGTAGCAGGCGATATACCGCTGGCATGCCTGTAAATCATGGTCTGATGGTTATATCGGCTGAAAGCAATAAAACTTTAGACACTTATAACATCATTTTTACACTGCCATTTTCCTGAGCTTCACCGGTAATAACCTGCCCGGAAACCAAACGGATACGGATATTATCAAAACTGGCAGCATTGTTAATCGCTTTTCCTTCATAACGTACCCGGAAATTTTGCCCATCTACGATGACGATGACATTTTGTCCGGCTTTAATCACCCACGGACGCCGGATCATATTGCTTGTGATGAGTTGTCCGGCGGGGATATTGCGGATGGCAATTCCATTTTTTACCGCCTTTTTGTTATGAATGATGTTATTCGGCAGTTTGTCCAAATGACCTGTTTTGCTCTGAAAATCTTTTTCTGTCAGTACTGAGTTGCGCTGAATAGCCCGGTTTGAAACCAGATACGGGCCGGTAACACTAACGTAAATCTGTATAAAACGACGCTGTTGACCACAATTAACAGGCAGTGAAATATTGCCCCAGTTTTTATTGCCCATAGGGGGATGTATGTCAGGCGATTCGCACGTCGGCCATTGTTGTTCCGGTGTTTTGATTTCAACGGAAACTTTGTAGTTCGTACCGTGGTGAATTTGCCTGAAATAATCATTTATTGAGCGAGGTAAATCACTCCCCCATGCCAGAGAGTAGCCTAAAAACAAATTAAGGAAAAAGGTAACGAATCCGATAAATTTTAATACAGACATTTTATCACCTTCATTTTCCTTACCTGACAGACCTAATACCCAACCCTAATAGGGTAGACCATGATTGCAAAAAATAATCAGTACCTGTTGCCGTTCTTCATTTCATTAACTCTATCTGACTAATTAATAGTGTAACGCGCTTGATTATTAGTTAATGGGATAAATAGCAAATCAATTTGTGTCTATTCTTCGAATCGGCTTTTTCTTCTGCGTTTATGCTGTTATCGCTCTTAATGCGTTACAGGGCTTGGTTCTACGGAATTAGCCCTACAAGAAAGGCCATAAATCTGGCTTAAAAAACAGGCGAGGGAGGAATATGCTCGATAAATTAGACGCCGCCTTTCATTTTCGACAGGAAGCTCTGGTACTCCGCAACCAGCGGCAGGAAATTCTGTCTGCAAACATTGCCAATGCGGATACCCCCGGCTATCAGGCACGCGATATCGATTTTGCCGCTCAGTTAAAAAAAGTGATGGATCACGGGCGGGTAACTGGGAATGGAATTGGGCTGACTCTGACTTCCAATCGACATATTCCCATTCAGCCCCAGCAACGTCTGGAGATGGATCTGTTGTATCGGGTTCCTCATCAGACGGCTATGGATGGAAATACCGTTGACATGGATATGGAACGCAGCAATTTTGCAGATAACAGTCTGAAATATCAGGCTGAACTTACGATGACGAATGCTCAGATCAAAAGCATGATGTCAGTTCTACAGTCACAAGGATAATGGGAATGTCTCTACTCAGTATTTTTGATATTGCCGGCTCCGCGCTTTCTGCTCAGTCCCAGCGACTGAATGTCAGTGCCAGCAATATGGCGAATGCCGATAGTATCGTCGGGCCGGATGGCGAGCCTTATCGCGCCAAGCAGGTCGTTTTCCGTGTCGCTGCTCCCGCAGGGCAGGAGGTTGGCGGTGTGCGTGTCAGCGAAGTGGTGGATGATCCAACTCCTTTCCGTCTTGAATACCAGCCGGGTAACCCACTGGCGGATGAAAAAGGCTATGTACGTATGCCGAATGTGGATGTTGTCGGAGAAATGGTCAATACCATCTCGGCTTCCCGCAGCTATCAGGCCAATATTGAAGTACTCAATACCACCAAGTCCATCATGCTGAAAACCCTGACTCTGGGTCAGTAACAGGAATTCCATTATGGCAGTTACTGCTTCAATCAATGATTCTCTGGATAATTCAACGATTGGTGAATTAGCCAGTAGCCCCAAAAAAAAGCAAGACAGCAATGATATTAAAGATAACTTTCTGAATCTGCTGGTTGCACAACTTAAGAATCAGGATCCAACCAATCCCATGCAAAACAATGAACTGACTACGCAGCTTGCGCAGATCAGTACAGTAGAAGGGATTGAAAAACTGAATAAATCGCTGGGCGCTGTTGTCAGCCAGATGGAAGGCAATCAGGCCATGCAGACGACCCAGTTGATTGGCCGGGGCGTTATGACTCCCGGTGATAAAATTTTAGTCGGTTCCAATGAGGAGAAAGGGATCAGTACAACGCCGTTTGGCTTTGAACTGAACCGGCCTGCCGATAATGTAAAAGTAACCATCAAAGATAAGAATGGTGCTGTAGTGAGGGAATTGGATATCGGTAAGTTAAATACTGGTGTCCATAGCTTCGTATGGGATGGAAAAAACGCGGATAGCAAGGAAGTTGCAGACGGCGCATATAGTTTTACTGTTTCTGCAAGCTATCAGGATCAAGCGTTAGTGACACTTCCGCTGACATATGCCGTGGTAAATGGCGTCACGCGGGGTGAGGACGGCACTAAATTAGATTTAGGGCTGGCGGGTATGGTAACCATGGATAAAGTTCGTCAGATTCTTTAACAAAACGGAGGACATATGGCTTTTTCACAGGCAGTCAGCGGCTTAAATGCCGCAGCAAGTAACCTGGACGTAATCGGTAACAATATTGCGAACTCAGCAACATTCGGTTTTAAATCGAGTTCAGCGGCTTTCGCCGATGTATTCAGCGGTTCTGATGTAGGTTTGGGCGTTAAAGTTTCTGGCATGGTTCAGAACTTTAAAGATGGCTCAACCACTACCACTAACCGTCAATTAGATATGGCCATCACGCAGGGCGGTTTTTTCCGCATGCTGGATGAAAACGGTAACATTTTTTATTCCCGTAACGGTCAGTTCAAAATGGACTCAGACCGTACCCTGATCAATATGCAGGGTATGAAACTAACGGGTTATCCGGCAGTACAGGGACCAAACGGGCCTGAAATTCAACGTGGTGCAGCACCGGGACCAATCGCTATCGCAACAGATATGCTGGATGCGAAAGCGACTACAAAGGTTACGATGACAACTAACCTGAATTCGATGAATAAAGCTATCGACGCAGCTGCGAATCCGTTTGATCCTGCCAAAAAAGACAGTTTTAACTACAGCACGGGTATGTCCGTATACGATAGTCTGGGTAATGAACATAACGTGAATATTTTCTTCGTCAAGACCGAAGATAACAAATGGGAAATTCATGCACAGGATACGTCTGTAGCAGGTTCTGCGGCCCAGAAACTGGGTAATGTAGAATTTGACAATAATGGTCGTATTAAAGGCAATGACAACGCATTTGCATTTAATATGCCAGCACTGAATGGTTCTAATCCTGCGGCGATCACTATCGATTTTAACGGTAGCAAACAGCAGAGCATTCAGCAGGATTCTGTTTCCAACCTGCAACAAGACGGCTATGAAGCGGGTCACTTCACTAATTACCGTGTAGATGCTGATGGCAAAATTTACGGTATCTATTCTAACCAGCAGACTCAGGTTCTGGGACAGGTGGTTCTGGCTAACTTCTCTAACCCGGAAGGTCTGGCATCACAAGGTGATAACGTTTGGGTCGAAACCGGCGCATCCGGTAGCCCGGTTGTGGGTACGGCGGGCTCTGGTAACTTCGGTAAGCTGATCAGCGGCGCGCTGGAAGCCTCAAACGTCGATATGAGTCAGGAACTGGTCAATATGATAGTCGCTCAGCGTAACTATCAGTCCAACGCCCAGACCATCAAGACTCAGGATCAAATCCTGCAAACTCTGGTCAGCATGCGTTAATAATCTCAGGCGGATAGCTTTTTTGGAGATCGCTTTATGGATCACGTTATATACACCGCTATGGGAGCCGCGCGCCAGACACTGGAACATCAGGCTGTCACTACCAACAATCTGGCTAACGCATCGACGCCGGGCTTTAAAGCCCAGCTTGTTGCGCTGCGTGCTGTACCCATTGAAGGTGAAACCCTGCCGACCCGTACTTTGGTTGTTGCTTCTACTCCCGGCATGGATAGCCGTCAGGGACCGATGAATTATACCTCCCGCCCGCTGGACGTTGCTGTCGGACAAGGCGGTTATCTGGCTGTTCAGCTTGAAGACGGGACAGAAGCCTATACCCGTAACGGTAACATCCAGATTTCACCGGAAGGGCAACTGACGGTACAGGGACGCATGTTGATGGGTGAGAACGGGCCGATTGATGTTCCGCCACAGGCTGAACTGACTCTTGCCGGAGATGGTGCTATCTCTGCCCTGATTGCCAGCGATCCTCCGACTTTGCTGGGGCAGATTGGCAAACTGAAAATTGTCAAACCGGAAGCGGGTCAGGTTGTGCGCGGTGATGATGGATTATTCCATTTAACGCCACAGGCGCGGGAACAGCAGGGCGACGAACTGGCAGCGAGCACCGAAGTAAAAATCATGCCGGGTGTACTGGAAGGCAGCAATGTGAATCCAGTGGAAAGCATGGTGAATATGATCGCCAACGCGCGTCGTTTTGAGATGCAGATGAAAGTAATACACAGTTCCGATGAAAATGCTCAGCGAGCTAATCAAATTCTCGCAATGAGCTGAGCCGGAAACAGAGGATAAATTCATGATCCGTTCTTTATGGGTTGCCAAGACTGGGCTGGATGCTCAGCAAACAAATATGGACGTTATTGCCAATAACCTGGCAAACGTCAGCACGAATGGCTTTAAACGTCAGCGCGCGGTGTTTGAAGATTTACTTTATCAAACGGAACGTCAGCCCGGTGCGATGTCGTCTGAACAGACTAACCTGCCATCCGGTTTGCAGATTGGTACAGGGGTTCGTCCGGTAGCGACTGAACGCCTGCATAGTCAGGGTAATCTGGCTCAGACCAACAACAGCAAGGACGTGGCAGTCAAAGGACAGGGGTTCTTCCAGATCCAGATGCCTGATGGCACAACAGGCTATACCCGTGATGGCTCATTTCAGGTGGATCAGAATGGTCAGCTGGTGACAGCGGGCGGCTTTCAGGTCATGCCTGCCATCATTATTCCGGACAATGCCACCAAAGTCAGCATTGCCCGTGATGGTATTGTCAGCGTTAACGTACAGGGGCAGAACGCACCACAGCAGGTCGGGCAACTGACACTGACGACTTTCATTAACGAAAGTGGGCTGGAAAGCATCGGTGAGAACCTGTATCTGGAAACCAACAGTTCCGGTGTTCCGGTCGAAAATGCGCCGGGCATCAATGGTGCCGGATTGCTGTATCAGGGTTATGTTGAAACCTCTAACGTCAACGTGGCGGAAGAGCTGGTCAATATGATTCAGGTTCAGCGAGCCTACGAAATTAACAGTAAGGCAGTATCAACATCTGATCAGATGCTGCAAAAACTTACCCAGTTATAATCTAATCATTAATCAGTAGGGATTTATACCCAGAGGGTATAAACCCTTCATGATTACTGCGATAAACATAAGAGCATCGAAGATGGATACAATGCCCGTTGCTGAAAGCCATACTGAAAATCCTGTGGCTGATAGCTGTGCCGGTTTACGGAAAAACCGGGGAAATAAGCGGCGTATCAGCAGAACTGCGGCGGTACTTGCATTGTCAGTACTGACATTAGGGGGATGTGCTTACATGCCGCACAAACCACTGGTGAAAGGAGTGACAACGGCCAAACCTACCGAAGCACCTGCGCCAGCGCCGAATGGTTCTATTTTTCAGACCGTCCAGCCAGTTTACTACGGTTATCAGCCATTGTTTGAAGACCGTCGTCCACGCAATATCGGTGATACGCTAACTATTATCCTGCAAGAAAATGTCAGTGCGAGCAAAAACTCTTCCGCCAATGCCAGCCGCAGCGGTAAAACAGGTTTCCTTGCTGCCGTGACGCCTCGTTTCTTAGAGGGATTGATCGGTGGAGGTAAGACCGATATCGAGATGGAAGGTAACAATGAGTTTGGTGGCAAAGGTGGGGCGAATGCCAACAATACCTTCCGGGGTACCATTACTGTGACCGTGGATCACCTGCTGGCAAATGGTAACCTGCATGTTATCGGCGAAAAACAAATTGCCATCAATCAGGGAACGGAATTTATCCGCTTCTCCGGCGTTGTGAATCCGCGCACCATTAGCGGCAGCAATACAGTCAGCTCCAATCAGGTTGCGGATGCCCGTATTGAATATGTTGGCGATGGTTATATTAATGAAGCGCAGCATATGGGCTGGTTACAACGTTTCTTTATGAATATCTCACCGTTTTAAAAGAGGATGGTCAGGATGAAAAAATTAGTCGCCAGCCTTTTTACGTTGGTGCTGGTACTGTTCAATACGTTCGCACCGACCAGCGCTTTTGCTGAACGCATTCGTGATTTGACGACGATTGAAGGTATCAGGGATAACGCGCTGATTGGTTATGGTTTAGTGGTCGGGCTGGATGGAACGGGTGACCAGACCATGCAGACACCTTTCACCACGCAAAGCCTGAATAATATGTTGTCACAGCTGGGTATTACTGTGCCTCCCGGCACGAATATGCAGCTTAAAAACGTGGCTGCTGTGATGGTGACAGCTAAGCTGCCACCTTTTGCACGTTCAGGGCAAAATATTGATGTGGTGGTTTCTTCACTGGGTAATGCCAAAAGCCTGCGAGGCGGTACATTGCTGATGACGCCACTGAAAGGTGTGGATAATCAGGTATACGCACTGGCTCAGGGTAATATTCTGGTTGGCGGGGCGGGTGTCAGCGCCGGCGGTAACAGCGTGAAAATCAACCAGCTGGCAGGCGGGCGAATTTCTAATGGTGCAGTTATTGAGCGGGAGTTACCAACGCGATTCGGCCAGAAAGGGACACTGAATCTGCAACTGAATGAGGATGATTTCAGTCTGGCGCAGCAAATCAGTGATGCGGTCAACCGCCTGCAAGGCGTGGGTACGGCAACAGCGCTGGATTCCCGCACGGTACAGCTGCGTCTGCCGATAGAAAACAGTGAGCAGGTGAAATTTCTGTCACAAGTGCAGAACCTGAATATTCGCGTTGATGCCGGTGATGCCAAGGTGATTTTCAACTCCCGTACCGGATCGCTGGTGATGAACCGCAATGTCACACTGGATAGCTGTGCGATTGCGCACGGTAGCCTGTCTGTGATTGTTGAACGTCAGACCGCAGTCAGTCAGCCGGATACTCCGTTGGCGGGTGGTAATACTGTCGTAACCCGTAATACAGGTGTTGGTATTCAGGAGCAGGGCGGTGTGTTACAGAAAGTCAACTCCAGTGCGAATCTGACTCAGGTTATCCGTGCATTGAACGCGTTGGGTGCAACACCGACAGACTTAATGTCGATTCTACAGGCGATGGAAAGTGCAGGCTGCTTACGGGCGAAGCTGGAGATTATCTGATGAATGATTTTCTGTCGATGCCGACTGCGGCTTATGATGTGAACTCACTTCATTCACTGAAAGCCAAATTATCACAGGAACCACAACAGGGGCTACGGCAGGTAGCCCAACAACTGGAAGGCGTATTTGTTCAGATGATGCTGAAAAGTATGCGTTCCTCGTTGCCGCAGGACGGCATGTTAAGCAGTGACCAGACGCGTTTTTATACTTCGATGTACGATCAGCAAATTGCGCAGGATCTCTCCCAAAAGGGGCTGGGATTTGCCGATATGATTGTCAAACAGGTTTCTGGTGCGAACAGTGCTCCCAGTGAACTGGCCGGAACCGTGCCGATGCCGCTGGGCAATGACATCCTGCATACATTGCCGACACAAGCGCTGGAGCAGTTTTTACGCCGGGCGATGCCCGAAAAAAGCCAGTCTGATAAATCCTCTTCAGGAGGCACACAGTCAAAATCTCTGCCAGTAAACAGCTCCAGTTTTGTTTCCATGCTTTCCATACCTGCACAGATAGCCAGTCAGAAAAGCGGCATTCCTCATTTGTTGATTATTGCACAGGCGGCGCTGGAATCTGGCTGGGGTCAGCGGGAAATACTGACTGAAGAAGGCAAACCGAGCCATAACCTGTTTGGTATCAAGGCGGGTAAAAACTGGAAGGGCGCGGTCACCAATATCATGACAACCGAGTATGTGAATGGTGAGCCGCAAAAAATGCGTGACAGTTTCCGGGTCTATGATTCTTATCTGGAAGCTGTTACGGATTACGTCAGGCTGCTGACGGAAAATCCCCGTTACGCCAAAGTTGCACAGTCAGTGACCGCAGAGCAGGGGGCTCATTCCTTGCAAGAAGCAGGTTATGCCACAGACCCCGGTTATGCCCAGAAACTGGTATCACTGATCCAGCAATTAAAGAGTAACGGCACCCAGATGGTAAAAGCCTATACCTACGATTTTGATGATTTGTTCTGAGTCACCGTCCAAATCATTTTTGTTCAAGGTTCAGGTTCTTCTGCCGATAACTTTTACAGAGAATTTATACCGATAACGATAGCAGTCATGTCTCTCTGAAGAGAGGCAGAGCGAAAACGTAAAAGGATCTACACATGTCCAACAGTCTTATGAATACTGCGATGAGCGGTATTAATGCCGCTCAGGTGGCAATGGGTGTAGTAAGTAATAATATTGCCAACTCCAAAAGTGAGGGCTACAACCGACAGAACACCGTCATGACGCAAAATAATGGAACTATGTCCCCGGTGGGTTTTATAGGTAACGGAACAGCGGTTACGACTATTAACCGTGAATACAGCGAATTTATTAACCAGCAGTTCAATTCAGCTCAGACCAAACACTCGGCGTTAAAGTCATATAACGAACAGATAACTAAGATCAACAATCTGTTAGCCGATAAAGACACCAGTCTTTCTAATTCTTTCGAAGATTTTTTCAAAAGCATTGGTACCGTTGAGAGCAATGCAGAAGACAGCGCGGCAAGAACCACGGTCTTAGGCAAAGCTGAAGGATTGATCAGTCGTTTTAAAGAAGCTGATGAATTCCTGCGCCAGCTTGATAGTGGCATCAATTCTCAGATTGAGCAGAATGTCAAAGAAATCAACAAATATGCAGAAGAAATTGCCAAGCTGAATAACGAAATCATCCGTATGCGTGGTACTGGCACGGGTGAACCGCTGGCATTGCTGGATAAACGTGATCTGGCAGTCAATAAATTAAATCAGCTGGTGGAAGTGAATGTGACTCAGCAGGATGGTGGCGTTTATAACGTCTCATTCGGTGGTGGTATGTCACTGGTATCAGGCAGTAAATCCTACCGTATGGAAGCCATTCCATCCAGTGCTGACAGCGGCCGTATTACGCTGGGTTATAACAACGGCACAGTAGGTACGAGAGAAATTGATGAGCGTTTCATCTCTGGTGGCGCGTTGGGTGGTGCATTGCGCGTTCGCAGCGAAGTGGTTGATTCGACTCGTAATGAACTGAACCAACTGGCACTGGTGATGGCGGATCAGTTTAATCAGGTACAACACGGCGGTTTTGATCTGAAAGGCGAGAAAGGGGTTAATTTCTTCAATTTCAAACAGTCTGAAATTATTTCCAGCAGTGATAACAAAGGCACGGCTGAGATTAAGGTGGAATATGCGGATTCCACGAAAGTCAAAGCCAGCGATTATACCCTCAAATATGAAGGTGGAGACTGGAAAGTACAGCGAGTCTCTGATCGTGAAATGGTTGCTGTAACCAAAAACGGCAATACACTGGAATTCGATGGACTGAAAGTCGAAATCACAGCGCCTGATGCACAGGAACACGATAAATATACCCTGAAAACTGTCGGCAATGTTATCGCAACACTGGAAGTAAACATCAAGGATTCTTCCCAACTGGCAACCGCCAGTGAGAAAGGTGCTGGCCCAAGTGATAACCGCAACGCGAAGAAATTCCTTGAATTACAGGATAAGCGTCTGGTGGATGGTAAGGCTTCTTTTTCCGGCGCTTATGCCTCATTGGTGAGTACCGTGGGCAGTAAAGCCAACAGCGCACAAATCAGCGTTGAAACACAGGGCCATATCGTTGATAAATTGAAAGAAACCCGTGAATCAATTTCCGGCGTCAATATGGATGAAGAGTACGGCGAATTACAGCGTATGCAGCAGTATTATCTGGCAAACGCCCGTGTGATCCAGACGGCGACGACGTTGTTTGATGCTATTTTAGGCATTCGCTGATAAAAGGAATAATTAAGGAGTGATACTGTGCGTGTAAGTACGAATCAATTATACGGCCAGAAAATGGATGGAATTTTTGGCGCTCAGTCCAAATGGATGAAATATGGTGAGCAACTGTCCAGCGGACGCCGGGTTATTAACCCATCTGATGATCCTCTGGCGGCATCGCAAAATATCATGGTTTCTCAGTCTGAATCGAAAAACCAGCAATTTACCACTGCGCGTATTTTTGCCAAAAATGCAATGTCATCCCAGCTGAGCATTACAGCGAATGCCGTTAAGGTAACAACGAATGTGTTTGAAACTTTAGTGGCAGCAGCAGATGAACAAAGTGATCAGGATCGCTCATCCTATGCACAGCAATTGCAGGGTTTTAAAGAGGAGCTGTTAAACCTTGCTAATAAAACTGATGGCAATGGTCGTTATATTTTTGCCGGCTATAAAACTGATGTGCCTCCTTTTTCAGCGGATAAAGATGGCAAAGTCACTTATGTTGGTGGGTCTGAAAAAATCACCCAGAAAGTGGATGATAACCGCTCAATGGTTATCGCTCATACCGGACAGCAGGTGTTTTTATCCTCGCCTCCTAATCCAATCAAAGAACCTGATGGCAAAACTGCGAGCGGATCTGATATTTTTGCCACGATTGATCTGGCAATCGAAGCTTTAAGAACACCATACAGTTCAGCAACTGAAGAAGAAAAAAACCAAGCGGCGGAGCTTATCAACAAAGCTAACCGTGGGATTCGTAATAGCCTGAATAACCTCTCTTCTGTTGAAGCAGTACTGGGTTTACAGCTTCAGGAACTGGAACAGCTGGATTCTCTGGGTAGTGAACGAAGTATTGCCAACAAAGTTCGCTCAGGGGAGTTAGTTGATGTGGACTGGACTTCCACGATTTCCAACTATTATCAGCAACAGGCTTCTTTGCAGGCTTCTTTCAAAGCATTTACTGATCTAAAAGGGATGTCTTTGTTTGAGATGTATAGATAACACATTCTAATTTATTTCTGTGATTTCCAGCTCTTATCTGTTTGCGATAAGAGCTTTTTATTTCCTCTTTGGTTTCCTTAATAACGCATTGTTATTAATCGCTTTAATGGTTTATACCTCTTAATGTGTATTGAGTTATTTTGCATTCAGTAAATCCTTTCTTTTTTTCTTATTATATTATTTTATCTTGTGATCGAGATCTTATCTTTGATAGGTAAGAAGAATCACGTATTAAGTTTTTTGATATAAACGTTTCAGATTTAAGTTAGTGAACTTAGGAAAGGATTAAATCTCGTCTTATGCCTTATAAACAGATAAGAAAAACAAATGTGCATGAAAACTCTAAATATACTCGCCTGTATTACTTTTATTTTGTTCAGTACGATATTGATAGGTTGTTTGTCAACTGTTGATTATGAATGGACAATCGGAGAGGAAGGAATAAATACCGTTTGTGATGTGGTCAGCTCTTTTGTTATTGATGATGACAGGGCATTGACTGCACCTTTATGTCTGTTTTTTTTGCTACCTTTTCTGCTGATATTTGTCGTAAAAGGAGTAAAAACTTTTTCAGTATGTAAATTCAAATCGATCAGCTATATGTTGATTGCAGGATTTGCAATAGGATACTGGTACTGGATGTTCTTCGGCCGATTAATGGGGTGCTCATTTGCTGTATATTAGCTGTGGCTAATACAATTTATGACTTAAAAGGTGGCGAGTATATCGGGAGATGCTGGCAACCGATCTCCCGATAGCTCAGGGTTAATCTTCCTTTGGCACTTCTTCCCGTTCATACATGCCATAATCACGAATAATGGCTGAGACTCTCAATTTATAATCTGAAAATACCCCATTGCGTCCTAATATCTGTGCTTCCCGGTGTTGGCAGGTATTCCGCCACTGTTTAACAGATTCCTCATCCCGCCAGTAGGATAATGAAAGATATTTATTATTTTGAGACAGGCTTTGAAAGCGCTCTACAGAAATAAAGCCCGGAATGGTATCCAGTAGTGGCCTTAACATGGCTGCGGTGTCAAAGTAACGTTCACTCTGGTTTTCTGCGATTTCGACTTCAAATATAACTGCTAACATTATCGTTTCCTTGAAGAATAGAAAACGCAATCATATATTGCCGTTTTGACGGTTACTTCGTTGGGTAGCGAAATATATTCTTCGTTTTTCAAGTAGCCTCTTTGTTGGCTATATCAGGTATGGGATAGATATGTGTGAATTAACTCTGGAGAAAAAAGTCACTGTAGTTTCTGCATTATTATCGGATCGTGCTCGTATCTGTATACTATTTCTGATGATGGACGGACGCGCTTACACAGCGACTGAATTAAGTACCGCGGCTGATATAGCACCTTCGACAACCAGTGCGCATTTAAGCCGGTTAGTAGAACAAAATCTGGTGATCAGTATTAAGCAGGGGCGATACCGTTATTTTAAAATTTATAGTAAAGAAGTCGCAGTATTGCTGGAAAGCATGATGTGTTTTGTTAATAGCGAAAGCTTCGGGGTTATTAAAACGTCGACACCAAAATCATTGCGTTCTTTCCGAACTTGCTATGACCATATGGCCGGAGAAATCGCCGTAAAAATTCATAACAGTCTGTTGTCCCGTTTTTGGATAACGGATGATTACCGTTTAACGCCACAGGGGAAAGAATTTTTCTTTTCTCTTGGCCTGAGTTTGGATGAGAAAACAATTTCCGGACGGAAATTTGCCTGTTCCTGTCTTGACTGGAGTGAGCGATATTTTCACCTTGGTGGTTTTCTGGGGTCATCGCTGCTGAATATTTTTTTGCAGAAAAAATGGGCTATCCGGCAATTGGATAGTCGGGAACTAACGTTGACAGAGACAGGAAGGCGGGCACTTAAACAGCGGTTTGGTGTGGAAATATAGGTGGTATTTTTACACCACCTATGTCCAACAAAAAGGCAATCTGAAAGACGGAAAGTATAGATACATTCTATAACTCAACACCTTTATAACCAGCCAGAATCTGAGCCCATTCCTGTCGGGCAAACCATTTTTGGGTCTCTGCGTTGTAATGCATATCATCGGGAGTAAATACCCCAAATTGGGTGGAGATCCCGTTATAGTTTGGTGCATTTCTGGCATCGACGAGTGTTCGATACTCAGGATTAGCCGCAATCACACTGTTCATTGCTTCGGAAACATAGCTGGTATTAAGGGGGTCAAACCAGACTGAAAGCGGGTAATAAAATCTCCACGGTATATTGCGGGATCCTATGGCATCACTAAGGCCGGTAACGATACGGGTAAAGTTCATTTCTGCGGCTTTTGCGGCGGCTAAACTTTCAGTTTCTGCTTCCCACTGATTCCAGTGAACGGCCAGTATGCGGGGATTTTTACCCATTTTACGCAGGGAATTCACCGCCATCCTTAATGTTCTGACTGCGCGGGGGTAGAGTGATTCTACATCATCAGGGTCCCGCTCTGGCGCCCAACGGTTATCAGGTAAATACATTCCCTGCCCACCGTATCCCATGAGAATGACATAAAGATCAGGTAATTTGAGAATATTACCGGTGTTAATATGATTTTGCCAATAGCGGGCAAAACGATTGGCGATATTAACCGGATGATCCTGATTACCTCGCGGTAAACCACACGGAGCACCAATATTGGCATGGCCAAAACTCGTCAGGCCTGTCCAGTTAATGGTTGAAAAATTGACGCTATAAACTTCAGGCAGGGACAGGGTAAATACATTATTTAAACCCTGAGTAATTGCTTCATTTGGTGCCAGTTGAGTAGCATGACCGTAACTATTTGACTGCCCAAGAACAACTAATAATGGAGCATCATCACTTCTCCACGGAAGGGATTTTATTTCAGAACAGGCTAAATTTTTATCTATCATGAAGATCTCCTTTAGTATTTTAAATCTGATTTATATAAAGGCGATACTTTTCTGCATAACAGAAATTAACTTTTATCTTAAAAAGATCAATAGATAATATATTTTAATTATCTAATTTAATAAGATAGTCAGTATATGAA
>NZ_CAWQMW010000192.1:0-15539 GCF_963895965.1 Xenorhabdus sp. PB30.3
ACTGCTGGTGCGGGAACGGTTTAACGTGCTGAACCAGATTATCTGGGCGAAACCGTCTGGCCCGTGGCGCAGGCAGCATAAAGAAAGCCTGCGCATGTATTTTCCGGCCACTGAACGTATTATTTTTGCTGAACATTACCAAGGACCATACCATCCGAAAGGCGATGGCTATTTCAAACAATGCCGAGAACTGAAACAGTCGGTGTTTAAACCGCTGGTGGATTATTTTCGGGATGCCCGAAAAGCGTTAGGCATCACAGCAAAAGCCATACACAAAGCCACCGGAAAGCAGATGGCCAGTCACTGGTTCAGCGACAGCCAGTGGCAGTTACCCAGTGAAACGGACTACCAAAAGTTGCAGGGACTGTTTGACCGTATCGCCAAAGAAAAGCATCAGCGCGGTGAACTGAATACGCCTTATCCTGAGCTGGTGGCGTCTCATTTAACCCTGTCGCGTCAGTATGACGAATTACGGCAGGAATACGGTTTAATGCGCCGCTCGTTCACGGTGACGGCAGACGTGCCTTATACCGATGTCTGGCATTTTGCGCCGGTACAGTATTATCCAGGCAAACACCCGTGCGAAAAGCCGGCTGATTTAATGGCCCATATTATCCAGTCCAGCAGCCGGGAAGGGGAACTGGTGGCCGATTTCTTTATGGGTTCCGGGGCGACACTGAAAGCGGCGTTAAAACTCAATCGTCGTGTGTTGGGGGTGGAGCTGGAAGAGGATCGGTTTAAGAAGACGGAGCAGGAAATCAAATTATTTATAAATAAATGAATTGGGTCCAGTGGATTGTAAAAATGACCACACAAGGCTAACCGATATATTCAATCATAAGAATTTATTAATATATTCATCCTGTTTAACAGCAGGTGGAAATTAAATATTAAATTTAACTTCCCATTATTTATAAATATAAGGAAATAGTATGTCTGAATTTATTAAGCCTGAGCATGAATGCCCTTTTGATCCAAAACAATATCACTGTGATTGTTTTATTGCACCGGTGGGTTCTTTTTCTTGGGCTTTGATTCAATTAAAACTACGCAAGCGCGTTACTCGTTCTGTTTGGGTGAATTGCCAAGGGGATAATGAAATGTATCTGGCTATCACTCCACGTGTCAATAATTTAGCCGTGGAAAAAGATAGCGCTTATGCCGTTGATGGCGTTGCTGTTGGGACTAAATATGATTATTTGACGCATATTGATCTGCGCAATGAACACGGTAATTTTGTGCCGTGGCAACCAACGCAGGAAGATATGATGGCGTGTGATTGGGTGCTTGTGGAAGATAAGGCAAAGCCTGAATCTGAGTCAGATGATATGTTAGTTTTCGATCTTAACTCAGCCTTTGACAAAGAATCTAAGTATTATGGATATTTGGGTGAAAATAGAATAAGTGATATGTCTTACAAATCCATGGGGGTTCTAACAATTATCAAAAATAAGACAGATATTAAAAATGCTTTAATATTCCATTCTGCTAAAACTTATATTCATTTTTCTGTGTCTTTTGATAAATCTAACTCTCAAAAAGTGGAAGAGTTATTTAAGAAGAATCTTTATATCAAAGTTAACAACACAACCTATGATCTTGGGGTTGGATCCCTATGGGGTAATGAGAACACAGATACCAATTACGGATTTTTATATACTTTTGATCAAGCCAAAAAGGATGGGAAAAAATTAAGCGAAATATTAATGAAAACAGGTGAAACCAAGCGTTTCTACTGTAACTGGTATTAATTCAAACCGATGCACTTTAAATTCAAGACTATGTTTCATCCAGTGTGGCTTTTTCATTTTTGCCACCACAATCTCTACCAGAATTTCAATATCTCCTATTGAGATTCGTATTTTATAACATGCTGTTGAACGGTTCTGGTTTGTACGGAACAGTCTGCCTGAACTATATCAGGCAACTTTATTCTATTAACTGTAACTTACAGTGGGGGAACTTATTTCCCCCACGGGTATCAATTGCTCTAATGGTGGAATATGCAGATGAAGGAAAATCCTTATATTTGGGTACACATCGGTGACTGGTTTATCTCGATAAAAGAGCAAGGCATTGGGGCAACCCTCGCCGGGATAATGGCCTTTCTCCGAGGTCGTTATAATGGTGTCGGCTGGTTAAAAGTCTCTATCGATGCCTTTATATGTGCCATGTTCGCTTGGTTTATTCGTGATGTATTAAATCTGTTTGGTCTGAGTCCTGATTTAGCCTATATCAGCAGTGTGATGATTGGTTATTTAGGGACGGACTTTATCGGCCAATGGCTGCGTAAGGCGGCAAAGAAAAGAGCAGGAGCTTCTTCTGATGGAAATCAGCGATAAAGGCCTTGAGTGCATCAAGCAGTATGAAGGCCTGAAATTGAAAGCCTACCCTGATCCCGCAACCGGTGGTATTCCGTGGACCATTGGGTATGGCCATATAAAAGGGGTTAAAAAAGGTGATGTGATTACAGAACAGCAGGCTGAAATATTCCTGCATGATGATCTTCAACCTATATACACCACCTTAAGAGGATTGGTTAAAGTTCCTTTGAGTCAAAGCCAGTTCGATGCCTTGTGCTCGTTTATCTTCAATTGTGGCAGCGGGAACTTTTCGGGTTCCACTTTATTGAAGAAACTCAATCAAGGTGATTATTCAGGTGCAGCAGTAGAATTCTCCCGCTGGAATAAAGCGGCAGGCAAGGTTATGCGTGGGCTGGATAATCGTCGGGCATCTGAACGCCAGATGTTTTTATTATGAAGCTCAATTTCACCTCTGGCGTTGTTATTGCATTGATTATTGCTTCAGTTGCAGCCTTCTTATACCGCTCTGGGTATAAGAAACAGATTGGGATTAATAGTGAGCAGATAACGGAAATTCAGCAACTGACTGACACCATTAACTATCAGAACACGCATATTGACATGCTGCATGAATTGGATAGTAAACACACTCAGGAACTCGCCAATGCCAAGACTGAAATTGACACTCTTCGGGCTGATGTTGCCGCTGGCCGTCGCAAGTTGCGCATCCAAGCCAGCTGTCCCGTGCGTGAGGCCACTGCCTCCAGTAGCGTGGGCACTCCAACCTCCGTCGAGCTCACTGGAGAAGCTGGATCAACTGTTCTTGATATCCGAGAAGGCATCATCAGCGACCGTGCAAAATTAAGCTATTTGCAGGAATATATCAGAACGCAGTGTCAGTGAGTTGAGAATAAGTTTAATACATAGACCAGCTACCGAGGATTTGCCGTTTATAAATCTCTATAGATTTAATGCCAGAATATCGAGTCAATACAAATTTCACGCCATTACATGAGGAAAGGTCTTGAGTGAAACCTAATGAGGCTAGTATTTCTCGCGCATTAATGATGGTAACGTGTGGGCGATAACATAATTGTGCAATACTGTCAGTTTCAACAACCAACGTTGTAGGTGTTAAAGGGTTATCTTGCTTTAAAAATCCACAGAGGCATAGATAGTCGAAATATACAGCGAGAAAATTACTCTCATTGCTAAGAGGAAGCACTTTTAGCTTGTTTTTTACAAGCGGGTACCCGATTCTGAATGAGTCGAGTGGATTTATAGGCATAACAACCTCCGCAAAAACATATTTTAGATAACCAATAACACCATTTTCCACCTACAGCAAATTAATAATACTTAATGATTTATTACCACTTGAAATTAAAACTAATGTCTTTACCCATTTCCTGAATAAGTTGTACAGGGATTTCGTATCAGCTTTGACTGCCCTTAGCTGTTAAAAGATAGGGATATATAAATCAAACTGGTTAAATATGCTAAATGAGGAAAGTAGCTGACAGCAATATGCACGCAAAGTAGACTGAAACTCCAATAAGGTTAATCAACAAAGGGAATTTGTTTTATGCTCAGAGGGTTATATGTCCTGTTTTGTTCTGCTTTTTTACCAGTGGTTACTATTGCAACATTAGGAATATTGTGTGCGCTACTCGAGTTGATTGGGGAAGATAAGGCAAAAAATTACTCATTTAAGGATTGGATAGATATCGGCGTGATAGTTGTCATAGCACTCTGTCTTTGTTACTTCTTTTGGTCTCAACTTCCTGAACTCCTCGAGTGGTGGGATGAAATTTATTCAATATAATCAATTGGGTTATGACAACCACCTTCGGGTGGTTTTCTGTTTTATGGAGGCCAGAATATGCCACCCCGCATTCCTCGCGCCTGCCGCAAGTCAGGTTGCCCAAAGACCACTACGGATCGCCGTGGCTACTGTACTGACCATATCCACACGGGCTGGCAATATCATCAACAGGGCAGGAGTCGACACGAACGCGGCTATGGCAGTCAATGGGATAAGCTAAAGACACGGGTCAAACAACGGGATAACTTTCTGTGCCAGCACTGCTTACGGCAAGGGCGAGTAGTTACAGGGACAACCGTTGACCATATCCAACCCAAAGCCCACGGTGGCACCGATGCGTTAAGCAACCTGCAATTGTTATGTGAAGCCTGTCATCGGCAGAAAACCGCGACCGAGCGATTACGAAGAGATTAATTTCTGATTGTAACCATTGCTCATGCCATCGTTATAGGGGGAGGGCGGGTCAAATCGCTGCCCCTCTCGCACCTAAGGACCGCCACCGTGGGTCTTTTTTTATCCCCGCGAAAAATGAAATTTAAATCACGCGTTTTTCACTGTTTTTAAGCACGGGAGGTGTGGTGTATGGCCGGAACGGCGGGCAAGTCAGGTCGTCGCCCCAAGCCGACGGCACGCAAAGCGCTGGCCGGCAATCCGGGCAAACGCAGGCTGAACCGGGATGAACCGACATTTACCCCGTTGACGAGCGTTTCACCGCCGGATTGGTTTGCCGAAGGTGAAATGTCGCTGGCCGGGGTGATGTGGGCGCTGACCAGCAAGGAATTATGCGCACAGGGATTACTGTGTGTCACGGATCTTGTGGTACTGGAACGCTGGTGTGTGGCTTACCAGTTCTGGCGCAATGCTGTGATGAATATCGCCCGGCAGGGCAATACCGTGATCGGTGCAACCGGCGGGCCAATTAAAAACCCGGAGCTGACTGCCAAAAAAGAGCAACAGTCTGAAATGGATACGACGGGTTCGATGTTGGGACTCGATCCGAGCAGCCGTCAGCGTTTGATTGGAGCGGCAGGTCAGGCTAAAACGGACAATCCGTTTATGAGGATGATTGCATCATGAGCCGTAAATCTTACCTGAATGTCAATGCGGCGAATCAGTATGCCCGTGATGTGGTGCGCGGCAAAATTGACGTAAGTCGTTACGTCAGAGAGGCCTGTCAGCGGCATCTGGATAATCTGGATCAGGAAAAGAGTCAGCCGTTCAAGTACCGGTTTGATAAAGCGCTGGCCGAACGTGCCGCGAAATTTATCCAGCTCCTGCCGCACACCAAGGGTGAATGGGCGTTTAAGCGGATGCCGATCACACTGGAGCCGTGGCAGTTATTTATTGTCTGCTCAGCCTTTGGCTGGGTGCATAAAGGCAGCCGGTTACGCCGCTTTCGGGAAGTGTATACCGAAATTCCCCGTAAAAATGGCAAATCCGCCATTTCAGCCGGCGTTGCCCTCTATTGCTTTACCTGTGATGACGAATTCGGCGCGGAGGTTTATTCCGGCGCGACCACGGAGAAACAGGCGTGGGAAGTGTTCCGTCCCGCGAGATTGATGTGCATGCGCACGCCCTTGCTGATGGAGGCATTCGGCATTGAAGTGAATGCTTCCAATATGAATCGTCCGGCAGACGGAGCCCGGTTTGAGCCGCTGATCGGCAATCCCGGGGATGGGCAGTCACCCAGTTGTGCGATTGTGGATGAGTACCACGAGCATGATACCGATGATCTCTACACCACTATGCTCACAGGAATGGGCGCACGGCGACAGCCGCTGATGTGGGCGATCACCACGGCAGGTTATAACATTGAAGGCCCGTGTTATGACAAGCGGCGCGAGGTGATCGAAATGCTGTCCGGCAATGTGCCCAATGAAGAGCTGTTCGGCGTGATCTATACCGTGGATGAGGGGGATGACTGGACCTCACCGGACGTATTACGCAAGGCCAACCCGAATATGGGGGTCTCAGTCTATGCTGATTTTCTGCTGAGCCAGCAACAACGCGCCCTAAATAACCCGCGTTTAGCCAGCGTATTCAAGACCAAGCACCTGAATATCTGGGTGTCTGCGCGGGAGGCTTACTTCAATATGGTGAGCTGGAAACAGTGCGAAGACACCTCACTGACACTGGCGCAGTTCGAGGGGCAGCCCTGTTTTCTGGCCTTTGACCTTGCCCGCAAGCTGGACATGAACAGCATGGCGCGGCTTTTTTCGCGTGAGATTGACGGCAAGCAGCATTTCTACAGTATTGCGCCACGGTTCTGGGTGCCGTACGACACGGTCTACCGTGTGGAGCAGAACGAAAATAGGCGCAGTGCTGAGCGTTTTCAGAAATGGGTGGAAATGGATCTGCTGACCGTGACGGAAGGTGCCGAAGTGGATTACCGCTACATTCTTGAAGAAGCCAAACTCGCTTGTCACCGGAATCCGGTTAATGAAGCACCGATTGATCCCTTCGGGGCCACCGGCTTATCTCATGCACTGGCAGACGAGGGCATTAACCCCATCATCATTAGCCAGAATTTCACGCATATGAGCGATCCGATGAAAGCGCTGGAAGCCGCTATTCAGTCCGGGCGTTTCCATCATGACGGTCACCCGATTATGTCGTGGTGTATCGGCAATGTGGTCGGGAAAACGATGGGCGGCAACGATGATATTGTGCGCCCGATTAAAGAGCAGAAAGACAGCAAAATTGATGGCGCAGTGGCGCTGATGATGGCGATGGGGCGGGCGATTTTGCACGCAGCCCCCAGTCTCTCCGATCATTTGATCTCCCACGGTGTTCGCTCACTCTGAGATTTTTCCATGAAATTATTAATGATGGCTGCCCCGCTGGTTGGGTTGGCCGGTGGCGCTCTGCTGTCTTACGGCGCATGGCGGCTGTTGCCAGCAACGGGTTTTATAGTCGCAGGCAGCCTGTGCCTCGGCTGGTCGTATGGGGTCTCACGTATGTTGAGCCAGAAACCCGATAAGGAGACCTGATGTTTTTCCCCGGCTTATTTCGCAAATCCGCCGATGCTATGACCGCCCGTGATTTAAGTGAATTGATTGGCCTGTCCTATGATACCTACAGCGGACGGCGGGTCAGTCCACAGTTAGCGATGCAACTCACCGCTGTGTTCAGTTGTGTGCGGGTGCTGGCGGAATCGGTCGGCATGTTGCCCTGTTCGCTGTATGAGCAATTAGAACGCGGCAACCGACGTGCTGTTAAAGAACGGCTGCATCAACTGTTGTCGGTCAAACCCAATCACTATATGACACCGCAGGAGTTCTGGGAGTTGCTCATTGCCTGCCTGTGCCTGCGCGGTAACTTCTATGCCTACAAAGTGAAGGCGCTCGGGGAAGTGGTGGAGTTACTGCCCCTCGATCCGGGCAGTGTCACGGCAAAACTCAACAAAGATTGGCAGCCGGGCTATCAGGTGACTTTCCCGAGCGGTGAAAACCGGACGCTGACACAGGATGAACTCTGGCATGTGCGCATTTTTACACTGGATGGTCTGACCGGGTTAAGCCCGATTACTTACGCCCGGCAAGCGATAGGGCTGGGGCTGGCCACCGAAGAGCACGGTTCTCGATTGTTTGGCAACGGGGCCGTGACCAGCGGTGTCCTGCAAACGGATCAAGCCTTGAAAGAGGAAGCCTATCAGCGTCTGAAAATGGATTTTGAAGCCCGTCATCAGGGGCTGGTCAACGCCCATAAGCCGATGATCCTGGAGATGGGGCTGAAATGGCATCAAATCAGTTTATCGGCAGAAGATGCGCAATTTCTGGAAACCCGTAAATTTCAGCTGGAGGAAATCTGCCGCATCTTCCGGGTGCCGTTGCATATGGTGCAGAACACTGACCGCGCCACCTTTAACAACATTGAAAATCTGGGGATCGGGTTTATTAATTACTCGCTGGTGCCCTACCTCACCCGCATTGAACAACGTATCAATGCCGGACTGGTCAGAAACAACAAGCAGGGACGGTTTTACGCCAAGTTTAATACCGGCGCTTTATTGCGCGGGGATATGAAATCCCGCTTTGAAGCCTATGCCACCGGCATTAACTGGGGGATTTATGCACCGAACGAATGCCGGGCGCTGGAAGAACTGAATCCCCGTGAGGGCGGTGATATTTATCTCACGCCGATGAACATGACCACGCAACCTGAACCAGCGCCGAAAAAAGAGGAAGAAACCCATGCCGATGATCACCCAACAACGACTTGATATGCCGCTGAAAATCAAATCGGTCAGCGATGCCGGCGAGTTTGAGGGTTATGGCTCCGTGTTCGGTCTCAAAGACAGTGCTGACGATATTGTCTTACCCGGTGCGTTTGCCAATACGCTGAAGCAATGGGGTGAAAAAGGCAGTCTGCCTGCGTTGCTCTGGCAGCACCGAATGGATGAACCCATTGGTATTTATACTGACATGAAAGAAGACGAGACCGGGCTGTATCTCAAAGGGCGGTTGTTGATCGAAGCTGATCCGCTGGCAAAACGGGCTCATGCCCATATGAAAGCTGGATCACTTTCTGGTTTGTCGATCGGTTACACCCTGAAAGACGGAGAGTATGACCGAACAAAGCAGGCTTTTTTATTGAAAGATCTCGATTTATGGGAAGTGAGTCTGGTGACTTTTCCCGCTAACGAGGATGCGCGGGTGAGCAATGTGAAATCGGCCTTGGCCCGGGGTGATATCCCCAATCCCAGTTGTATTGAACGGGTTCTGCGCGATGTTGGACTCTCCCGCGCTCAGGCTAAGGCCTTTATGGTGGAGGGCTACGGCGCGTTGTCTTTATCTGATGCTGAGACTACCTCGGCATTAACGGCCCTGAAATCATTACATTTTAACTAACCGGAGTGTTTGATGACGATTGAAGTCAAAGAGGTACAACAGGTTGCGCAGGAAATTCAGCAGCGTTTCGATGAATTCAGGCAGAAGAACGATCAGCGTATTGAGGCCATCGAAGCCCAGAAAGGGAAGTTGTCCGAGCAGGTGGATACGCTGAATGGCAAACTGTCTGAGCTGGATACCCTGAAAACCGCGCTGGAAGAGGAGCTGGCGGGGCTGAAACGTCCGGCAGGCGGCAGCAATACGCCTGCAGTGAGTGAGCACAAAGCGGCATTTGCTCAGTTTCTCCGCAAGGGCAAGGAAGAGGGGCTGGCAGCGCTGGAACAAAAAGCGATGCAAACCACGGTCGATCCTGAAGGTGGCTATGCCGTGCCGGAAGAGCTGGATCGCAATATCATCAATGCCCTGAAAGACGAAGTGGTGATGCGTGCTGAGTGTCACGTGGTGTCCGTAGGCAGCCCGAACTTTAAGCGGTTGGTGAATCAGGGCGGTGCTAACAGTGGCTGGGTGGGCGAAACCGATGAACGCCCGGAAACGCAAACACCGAAGCTGATGCCCATCGAGCCGACATGGGGCGAAATTTACGGCAACCCTGCCGCGACCCAGACCATGCTGGATGATGCCTTTTTCGATGTGGACGCCTTTATTTCTTCTGAACTCACACAAGAGTTTGCTGAGCAGGAGGAGCGTGCGTTTACCCACGGTGACGGCAAAAATAAACCGAAAGGCTTATTAGCTTACGGCAGTGATGCGCAGGAAGACAAAGCTCGCAAATGGGGCACGTTGCAGCATCGGTTGCTGAAAAAGCCGACCGAGATCACCGCCGACGACATACTGCAGCTGATCTACACGCTACGTAAACCGTATCGCACCGGCGCAAAGTTCATGATGAACAACAACCTGCTGTTTCAGGTGCGCACCCTGAAAGACAGTCAGGGCAACTACCTGTGGCAGCCGGGTCTGCAACTGGGGCAACCTTCCGCCTTGCTCGGTTACGGTATTGCCGAGAATGAGCAGTTCGCCGATTTGGGGGCAGGTGCCGTGCCAATGGCGTTCGGGAACTTCAAACGCTGCTATACCATTTTGGATCGTCTTGGGGTACGTATGTTGCGCGATCCCTACACGCACAAGCCGTTTATTCACTTTTATACCACCAAACGGGTGGGTGCTCTGTTGGTGGACAGCAACGCGGTGAAATTGCTGAAAGTGGCAGAAGGTAAGGCGTAATTATCAGGAGTTCATATGCCATTCCCCACGCTTGATCTGCTTCGGCAACAGTGTCGACTCGACAGTGATAACCCCGCCGACGATGATTTACTAAACACCTATTCCCGTGCCGCCATCAAACGGGCAGAAAGCTACCTGAACCGTCGCCTGTATGAGAGCGCGGTACCGGAGGATGATCCCGATGGCTTGCTCGTGACCGATGATGTGGCACTGGCGATTATGTTAACCGTGGGATTCTGGTATGACAGCCGTGATGGCCAGTCATTGCCGCTGGGCTTTCAGGCCTTGCTGGAACCCTATCGTTTTATTCCGTTATAGGAGAATCACGATGAAAGCAGGAGCACTGCGTCATCGCATCCGGTTACTTCGTCCGGTTATCCATCGGGACGAACTGGGTGCAGAAACGTTTAGTCATCATGCTGTTGCCACCGTCTGGGCAAAAGCCGAGGCCGTGTCCAACCGAAAGATCCGCACAGCCAAGCAGCAACAGGTGATTGAGGTCCAGCAATTTACCGTCAGACCCCGGCGTGATATCCAGCCGGGCTGGCTGATTGAACATCAGGATCGGCGGTTCACGGTACGCACCGTTGACCGTAATCGTGCCGATTGCACGATCCTTACCACAGAGGCCGATGTCCGTCATGATTGAACCTGCACTGAAAGCCGATTTAGAACGAATAACGGGCCTGCCGGTTTATCCGCTGATCTTGCCCTCGACAGTATTAGAGGGCGTAACCTACCAGCGCATCAGCGATCCCCGATTCACTCTCGGGCTGGTAGCCTCGCCGTTAATCGAAGCACGCTTCCAAATCAGCATTATGGTGCTGAACGATTACACCCAGGCCCTGCGGCTGGAAGCGAAAATCCGTTCTGCATGGGAATCCGTGCAGCATGGCCGACTCGGTGGTTATCCGGTGCAAACCGTTTCACGCGGACTCTTACATCAGGAAGCGGAAGAGCTGACTGAAAATCGTAAGCGTTACCGTATCACACGGGACTTTATCATCACTTACACGGAGAAGCTGGCATGATCACTGCACAAACGACGGGATGGGCAGCACTGGGACGTCAATTGCAGGCACTGGATACGGCTCTACAGACCGACATCATGCGAAAAGCCGGTAAAAAAGCGATGCAGATTGTACAGGAAGATATGCAGGCCCATGCCGGTTATAACAAGAAAAGCCATGCCGCGCATCTGCGGGACAATATCCTTATTCGTACAACAAAATCTAAGAAGTATCCGGGTGGCGTGATGGTCACGGTTGGCCCGGCAAAAGCTCACCGGATGAAAGCCTTAGCACAGGAAATGGGCACGATCAAACAGGTTCCGAGTCCCTTTATCCGTCCGGCGCTGGATTACAACAAAACCGCTGTCATTAAGGTGCTGGCGCGAGAAATCCGTAATGCACTGGACGGTTATAACTCATAAGACTGGAGTAAAACATCATGGCAACCTCCCCTGAATACGCGGTATTACCGGTCGGTACTTTGGTGAAGTTCGGCAAACCCGGCGATAGCGTGGCACAGATGAAACCCCTCATTAACTGTAAGGCACTGGGCGCAACCGGGCTGACCGGCAGTTTTGTCGACTGCACCACCCTGATGGATACCAATAAGCAGTTTATCTCCGATATGCCGGAAGGCCCGGAAAAATCCCTCGGCTTTATCGATGATCCGGCGAACGAGGATTTTGTCTCTTTCCTGAACGCGGCTGAAAAACGCGAAACCGTGCAGTTTTACATCATCCTGCCGAATAAACGGACTGCCACAATGGTGCTGGCGCTTTCCGGCTGGGAAATGAATGACATTAACGCGCCGGCGAGTGAAGTGATCCAGATCACCGTCAAAGGCAAACAAAACAACCTTATCTGGGGTATCGCAGACAGCAAAACAGGAGTTAACCCATGAAAGCACTGAAAGCGGCTTTACTCACTCCGCGTCCGCAGATTAAAGCGGTGGAATTGTTCGGTACGCAAATCAATCTGCGTCGGATGACGGCACTGGAACTGCTGGAGCTGGAAGAAAAAGCGGAAAAGCTGAGTAAAGCGGGAGACGGGCGCGAAGCCTCCCGCCTGAATATCCAGATGGTGCTGGATTGTTTGGTGGATGATAAGGGCAAACCCATTCCCTCCGATGATCTGCCCACGGCAGAGGAATTGATGATCGTCCATGATAACGCCATCCTGATTGAAGCCATCCAGACCGTGAAGCGTCACTCCATCGGTACACTGGAGGAGGCCGAAAAAAACTAACCCGTTCGCCGTGGCTGTACTTCGCTTTTACACTGGCGGAGCAACTCGGCGAAATCGATCCCTATCGTATCCTGTCCTTGCCGGCGTCCACGCTCAACGAATGGCAGGCGTACTACCGACTGAAACACTGCCAACCGGCAGACAGTTCGCCCGCTGTGGTCCGGGCACAGTGTGAGGCTGTCATGAAATTATTGGGTTAAGTTATGGCTAATTTATCGACATTGACGGTGGGCTTGCTGGTCAATGCTACCGCGTTTAAATCCCGGATTATGGAGGCTTATCGCTATGCCGGGCGGGAGTCTGAGCGCTTTACGGATCAGGCGGGTTCGGATGCTCACAAACTGAAAAAAACCTACCATTCACTGGCATCGCATATCAAATCGGTGTCCGGGCAACTGGCGTTACTGGCCGGCACCGGTTTTTCACTGAACACGATGATTTTCCATACCCGTCAATACGGGCAGGCATTGTCTGACTTGTCCGCCATTACCGGTGCAACGGGTGAACAGTTAAAAAAACTGGATGAAAACGCCCAACGGCTGGGGCGTACCACCGAGTTCGGGGCGACCGGCATTGCGCAGGCCCTGAAACTCATGGCCTCAGCCAAACCGGAGCTGCTCAAGAACACTGAGCAACTCACCCAAGCCACTGAGAAGGCAGTCATACTGGCACAGGCGTCCGGGATTGATCTACCGGATGCCACTCGTGCACTGGCTTTATCTCTGAATCAGTTCGGTGCCAGTGCCGCCCAGACTGACCGTTTTATTAACGTACTGGCAGCCGGGGCGAAATACGGTGCTTCCGAAATTAACGAAACCGCGCAGGCCATTAAACAGGGTGGCACCCTAGCCGCTCAGGCCGGGATCAGCGTTGAAGAACTCGGGGCGGCTATTCAGATACTGGCAGAGCGGGGTATCAAAGGCGGCGAGGCAGGTATTGCCCTGCGTAATGTGATACTGGCGCTGGAGCGTTCGACAGACAAAAATCTGAAACCGTCGGTAGTGGGTTTATCGTCGGCATTAGAATCCCTGATGGGCAAAAACCTGTCGACGGCGCAGGCGGTTAAATTATTTGGCCGGGCCAATGTCAGCGCAGCGTCCAACTTAGTCACTGGGCGGGAAAAACTGGACGCATTGACCCAAGCTCTGACCGGAACACAGGTCGCCTATGAACAGGCCAGTGCACGCGCGAATAACCTGAGTGCTGATCTGGAGGTGCTGACGAGTGCCTTTGAAGGTATGGCGTTGAAAATCGGGCAGAGTGCCGATGGCCCATTGCGTACCGGAGTACAGGGGGCAACCCACGCAATTAATGCGCTGTCCGAGAATGTTAATCTGGTGGCTAGCGTAGCATTGCATACGCTAATCCCCGTGATAGCAACAAAGCTGACCGCGGGATTACGTGAAAATATGACGGCATGGCGGGCCACCGAAAAAGCGGCTCGTGATATGGCCAAACAGCAGGCAGAAACGGCAAAACGTACTCTTGAACAGGCCAATGCCACGCTACGTTCAACGGAAGTGCAGGGCAGGCACATTCAGTATCTGGAAAGAACCAACCGCTTGCATGGACTCTCTGTCAATTATGCGAAAGAAAAAAGCACCCTGATCCGACAGGAAACGGAAGCCCTCAAATTACAAACACAGGCCACCGGACAACTTGAAGCGGCTAACCGCCGGCTGTCTTATGCCTATCGGGCATTATCTGTCGCGGGGGGCGCTGCCCGTGGCGCACTTGCCCTGATGGGTGGACCATTTGGTGCAGCGATGCTGGCAGGTTCTGCTTTGTACGGGTTATATAACGCTAGCGTCCAAGCCAGAGAGGGATTGCGACACTTAAAGGAGGGAACCGTTGAAACGGTAGCTGAACTGCAACGGCTTTCCAGCATTAAGGTGGCGGTCGAGCTGGATAAGACTGACGATGATCTTAACAATCTGAAAGCAGAACTCAGGCAGATTGATAGCCAACTGGAACGGTATTCCCAAACCCGAATCAAGCACTTACAAAACCGTCAAAAAGGGTTCTTAAGTTTTCTTTATGAAGACCCTAAAGCAGTTGAAAAGCAAGGCCGGGTATTACTCAGTCGGCGAGAAGATATCCTCAAAGGGATAGAAAAGAAAACCACCAGAAAGAAAAACCTGCAGGCCACATCGGTAGCGGGGATGTTTGACCAGCCACCGCCAAAACCCGAAGGGAACGGTACGGGTAATCCATGGACAGGTCAGGATCTCATCAACGCAGAGCAACAAGGTAAACAATCCCTTCACCGTTATCAGCAGTTACGTAAGGACATTGAGCAGACCCATGCCACCAGCTTGGATCGCATCCGATTCAGCGAGAAAGCAATGCGGGATAAAATCCATGAAGTTGGCAAATCGGGTGTGGCTTCGAACAGTGAGCTGCAACGCTTAACCCTCCTCAATGCCGAAAATCACCAAAAACAGCGGCGGGAACTGGCGGAAAAATATGCGCCGGCAGCCGCATTGATCCGGCAGGAAAAAGACGCCAGTTTAGAGCTTAAGGCCCTGTACCAAGAACGATTGTTGACCGAACAGGAGTACCTGTCCGCCAGTAAAACACTGTATCAAACGTCGGTGAAAGACAAATTAGCGGAACAGGCAAAGCAAATTGCCGCCCCACATTTGGATATGACGGGTGAGGTCGATCCCGTTGTGCAACTGCAAAATCAGCTGACTGAGCAACAAGCGCTCTATGACAGTTATTACCGCAATGGCCTTATCAGCAAGGAACGTCATGAACAGTTAATGACCGCTGCGGCTCATCATTCCAAAGAGGCGCAATTGGCTGCCGCTAAAGATTTATACGCCTCGCAGGGGGATTTCCAGAAAATGCAGATGGATCTGCTGGATGTGGTCGAGCAACGTACGGGGAGTGCGTTAACCGGCATGTTGACGGGCACAAAATCCTTTTCAGAATCCATGCGGGAGCTGTCGGCCTCACTGGCGCAATCCATTATTCAGGATCTGATCCGTATTGCAATGCAGGCATTGATCACCAAAGCCCTCTCCGGTTTCTTTGGGGGGGGGTTGGTTAGCATGGGGGCCAGCGCATTGTCTTCGGC
>NZ_CAWQMW010000193.1:0-15228 GCF_963895965.1 Xenorhabdus sp. PB30.3
ATAGATTATAGAGTCAATAGATTTCAGTTTAATAATTCACAAGTGAGTTATGAACAATAAATGCAGGGAATGGTAAATAGATTCAGTTTGGTGGAGAGTTATTACGATCTGTTTTTGCAGTTATCGCCCAATGGTACTGTTGGGCGATAACTGGTGATAAAGTTATTTAAAATTGCTGATGATTAACTTTTGATACTTTTTTCAGTTTGTTTTTTATAACTATTAATTGGAGTACGTAATTGTTGAGCAATCATTACACCAGCTAACACAATACCTCCTCCGATAAGGTGATAGCTATACATCTTTTCGTGAAGTACTACAATCGCAATCATGGCAGTAAAGACCGGAGCCAGGTTCATAAATATCGATGTCATATTTGCACCCAGTCGGCTAACTCCCTGTATCCACACGTAAGGTGCAATAATTGAAGCCGGAATACCCGCAAACAGTACAAGAGGGATATTATCACTGGTTAGCTGGACATCTTCTGTCATCATGAAGTTGGGAGAAAGTAACAGCACGCCAAACCCAATTTGAATATAAAGTGCCTGCCAGTTGGGTAATGGAATTGCCCAGCGTTTGGTCAGGACGCCGTACAGAGCATAAGCGGCTGATGCAATAAACATCATTATGTCTCCGATCCCTAATCCGTTTTCCAACAAAGTAGACGGTTCACCTTTACCCACTAGCCATATCAGCCCAAATAGTGACAAAGCACTTCCGAGTATAATTCCAATGGTCGGTGTGATCCGTAGAACAAATATACTGAGTATGATCGTCAGCAACGGAATTAATGAGGTTAAGATCCCAATTAGTGTTGCACTGACAGTATGGGCGGCATAGTAAATCAGGCTTTGATTAAGAACCATACCAAGAAAACCCAGAATCAATAACTTCCACCAGTGTGGGGTGATTGTTTTCCATTGTTTTAGTACTGGCAGTAAGATAAAAGGCGTCAAAATCAAAAACGCGACAAACCAGCGATAGAAAGCGATAGCGCCGGGTTCAATTGAGGTTGCTGCGGATTTACTGACTACCGCATTAGCTGACCAAATCAGGACAGCAATAAGGGGAAATAATAAATTTTTCATTGAATTTAATTGTGTGTAGAACATCGTGTACTTAGTGTAGCAGTGACCGATTTATTATATATATTGAAAATCCGCCAACTGATGAGGCAATCAGGACAATTTATAAATTCCTCTCCGTTTTTGGAAGTAAAAATGAATTTTTTGAAAGGGAGTTAACCAAATGATGTTTCAGTTACCGGACTGGGATATGCCCAACACTCTCATTTTTCGTGATGAAACCCTGAATGCTGATACTGAATTCATGTTGCATTCCCACCCATTCGGGCAATTGATTTATGTTGTCTGCGGCGTTATGGAGATGACTGTGGAAGGACAGCGTTTTCTGGCTCCACCGGAGTTTTGTATCTGGATCCCGAAAAATAGTGTTCATTCGAGTTATAACCGGAAAACAATGCGGTTTTGGATAATCGATATTTCACCGCAATTGAGCAAATCTTTGCCTTCTCATCCATGTCTTATCCGGCTAAGTTCTATTTTTCATGCCATTATGCAGGATTTCTTTAGCCGTAAGGTAATTAGGCCACAGACCGATAAAGATCAGCGTCTGACACAGATTCTTATCGATCAGCTTGAACTGTCACCAAGCCAGAATACTTACCTGCCTTCATCAAAAGATAAACTTCTTGCACCGATTTTACAGGAATTAGAGCATAACCCCGCTGATAATACTTCATTGGTAGAATGGGCAAAGAAGCGTTATACCTCGGAAAGAACCTTATCACGTCGATGTCAGCAGGAACTAGGAATGTCTTTTAGTGAGTGGCGACAGCGTCTGCGTTTTCTGCATGCGATTTCTTTGTTGGCACAGGGGAAAAGCGTTTATGAAGTTGCATTTGATGTTGGTTATAGCTCATCGTCCGCTTTTATTGCCATGTTTCAACAGATTGCAGGAACAACGCCGGAACGTTTCAGGAAAGGATGAGCTGAAATAAACATCAATCAGAGTGTACTGGGCTGTAGAAATTTTCTGATAAAGCGCCAAGCAGAAAGATAAAGGGAGATTAGGCATTATGTCGATTAAATGGCAGAATAGCGGATCACGCCCACTTAAGTCGTTGGATAAGAAAAGTGAAAATTTTAGTCGATGAAAATATGCCTTATGCTGAACAACTCTTTAAACAATTAGGAGAAGTTCAGGCAATTCCGGGGCGCCCTGTGCCTGAGGGTGTTTTGGAACACGCAGATGCCTTTATGGTGCGTTCTGTCACTAAAGTTAATGAGTCCCTGTTAAAAGGCAGTGCTGTAAAATTTGTCGGTACAGCGACTGCGGGTATGGATCATGTTGATCAGCCGTGGTTAGAGCAGGCGGGGATCGGTTTTTCTGCTGCTCCCGGATGCAACGCAATTGCTGTTGTTGAGTATGTTTTCTCCGCGCTGATGATATTAGCAGAGCAGGATCAATTTCAGCTGAAAGAAAAAACTGTCGGTATTGTCGGTGTTGGTAATGTCGGGGGACGTCTGGCAGCACGACTGGACGCTCTGGGCGTGAAAACTCTTTTGTGCGACCCGCCGCGGGCAGATCGGGGAGATGAAGGTGAATTCTGGCCTTTGGAAAAACTGGTCAAAGAGGCAGATATTCTGACATTCCATACCCCGCTTAATACATCAGGCCCTTATCAGACTTATCATCTGGCAGATGCAGAACTGCTTTCTGCCTTGCCGGATAATTGCATCTTAATTAATGCCAGCCGTGGTGAAGTGGTTGATAATCAGGCACTGTTATCAGCTTTACAAAACGGAAAAAAATTGCGCGTCGTACTTGATGTCTGGGAACCAGAACCTAACCTTTCATTACCTTTGCTGGAGCTGGTGGATATCGGTACACCGCATATTGCGGGATATACTCTGGAAGGCAAGGCGCGTGGTACAACTCAGGTTTTTGAGGCGTATTGTGAATTTTTAGGGAAGCCACAAAAAACCGCATTATCTGATTTACTGCCTGAGTCTGATTTCAGCCATATCACGGTTCGTGGTGAAGTGACACAAAGCATCCTGAAGCGTCTGATGCATTTAGTGTATGATGTGCGCCGTGATGATGCACCATTGCGTCAGGTAGCCGGTCAGAACGGTGCTTTTGACCAGCTGCGGAAAAATTATCCGGAACGCCGTGAGTGGTCTTCCCTGACCGTGCATTGTGATTCTGAAAGCAGTGCTCAATTACTATCCCAGATTGGATTTGACGCTAAAGTCATTTAAAAACAGTTGATTAACGGAACTCAATTAACCGTATCGAATTAACTGTATTGAGTTAACAACAGGCAGAATTCTCTGCCTGCCAGCAAAATACTAGAGAAGTGGAGAAAACCAACATGTCAGAAGGTTGGAATATTGCGCTGTTGGGTGCAACGGGCGCAGTAGGTGAAGCGATATTGGCGTTATTACAGGAGCGCCAGTTTCCGGTTGGTGAACTGCATCTTCTTGCCAGTGAACAAAGTGTCGGTAGCATTAAGCGGTTTAACGGTAAGAACGTCGCCGTTCGCGATGTTGCCGAATTTGACTGGTCACAGGTACAGCTAGCATTTTTTGCTGTGGGTATGGAAGTCACAGCACAACATATTTCACAGGCAACAGATGCGGGCTGTCTGGTGATTGACAGCAGCGGATTGTTTGCCGCTGAACCGGATGTTCCATTGGTTGTGCCGACAGTAAATCCGCATGCGCTGGCTGAGTATCGTAACCGTAATATTGTTGCGGTTGCAGATAGTGCAACCAGTCAGGTGTTAACGGCTATTAAACCTTTAATTGATACTGCGGGTATCGCGCGTTTACAACTGACCAATATCCTGCCGGTTTCTGTTCATGGTAAAGCAGCGATTGACGAACTGGCGGGGCAAAGTGCCCGTTTATTAAATGGTATTCCACCAGATGAAGGGCGTTTCAATAAACAACTGGCATTCAACTTACTGCCTTTGCTGCCTGATGCGGAAGGAACAGTGCGTGAAGAGCGCCGGATTGTCGATCAGGTTCGCAGAATATTACAGGATGAAGGTTTACCTGTTTCAGTCAGCTGTGTTCAGTCTTCCGTTTTCTACGGTATTGCCCAGATGGTCAGTGTGGAAACACTGCGTCCTGTTGGCGTAGAAGAAGCGCGTGACGAATTTGAACGTCTTGAAGAAATTCAGGTCTCAGAAGAAGGGGATTACCCGACTCAGGTGACTGACGCATCAGGTGCTGATGGGCTGAGTATCGGCTGTCTGCGTAATGATTACGGAATGCCGGAGATGTTACAGTTCTGGTCTGTTGCCGATAACATTCGTTTCGGCGGTGCATTGATGGCGGTTGAAGTCGCAGAAAAACTGATGCAGGAGCAATTTTACTGATGTCTGATACAGAACTGAATCAGTCTGTGCCAGAAGCAAAAAAAGTGAAAATTGCACTGGGGATTGAATACGACGGCAGCCGCTATTATGGCTGGCAGCGTCAGCAGGAAGTCAGAAGTGTACAGGCCTGTCTGGAAAAAGCGCTGTCAAAAGTTGCAAATGAGCCAATTGCTGTTTTCTGTGCAGGCAGAACGGATGCGGGAGTTCACGCAACTGGGCAGGTTGTGCATTTTGAAACTTCGGCACAGCGCAAAGATGCAGCATGGACAATGGGCGTTAATACTCATTTACCTGCGGATATTGCGGTGCGTTGGGTGAAAGCGGTAGATGATGAATTTCATGCCCGTTTCAGCGCAACAGCACGTCGGTATCGGTACGTTATCTTTAACCATCGTTACCGCCCAGCGGTATTGGCGAAAGGCGTCACGCATTTTCATTATCCGCTGGATGAGAAAAAGATGCATGCAGCAGCACAGTGTCTGTTAGGAGAGAATGATTTTACGTCTTTCAGGGCCGTGCAGTGCCAGTCCAATTCGCCTTGGCGCAATCTGATGCACATTAATGTCAGTCGCCACGGGCATTATGTTGTCGTGGATATCAAGGCAAATGCTTTTGTCCATCATATGGTACGTAATATTGTCGGCAGCTTGCTTGAAATTGGCTGTGGTAATCAGGGCGTACAATGGATGGCTGAGTTGTTAGCACTGAAAGATCGGACAAAAGCAGCAGCAACTGCTAAAGCTGAAGGGCTATATTTAGTTGCGGTGGATTATCCTGCTCATTTTGGGTTGCCTGAGCCGGTGATGGGGCCTTTGTTTTTGGCTGATGAGCTAGTTTCTGGCTGATGAACTGGTTTTGACTGATAAATGCTGATTTTTTCGAATGACGGCAGGGATGTTTGAGCACTACGAGGAATATTATGGAGTTTTTTACTCATTTTATTGATTTCGCGAAGTTCATTGTTGATTTTATTTTACATATTGATGCGCACTTGGCTGAATTAGTTGCCAATTATGGTGACTGGGTATATGGGATCTTATTTTTAATCGTATTTTGTGAAACGGGGCTGGTGGTTACACCGTTCCTGCCGGGAGACTCACTACTATTTGTAGCGGGAGCGCTGTCGGCATTGGATTCTAACGATCTTAATGTACATATTATGGCTGCACTGATAATTGCCGCAGCAATTATTGGGGATGCTATAAACTATACTATTGGTCGTGTTTTCGGTGAGAAACTGTTCAATAATCCAAATTCCCGGATTTTCCGCCGCAGCTATCTGGACAAAACTCATCAGTTTTATGAGAAACATGGCGGAAAAGCGATAATTCTGGCGCGGTTTGTGCCAATCGTCCGAACATTTGCTCCATTCGTTGCCGGAATGGGCAAAATGTCTTACCGGCATTTTGCTGCATATAATGTTATTGGGGCATTGATATGGGTATTATTGTTCACTTATGCCGGTTATTTATTCGGTGACATGCCGATTATCCAACAGAATCTGAAATTATTGATTGTTGCAATCATCTTTATTTCTATTCTGCCGGGTGTGATTGAAATCTGGCGTCATCGCCGGGCGACATCTAAAAAAGCGTCAGATAATAATTAGATGTCACTAAATGATAGATAGCCACAAACAGGTTTGAGCAGTTTTTTATCCACTCTGTTATAGCATTGTGGTTTAATGGCACGTAAAACAAAAGCTGGCTTATACCGAGGAAATGCAGCCCCCGTTATAGGCCAGAATCAGACGGAAAGGTTCATTAATGAGCTGGATTGAAAAGATTCTAAACAAAAGCAAAATCATGCAAACTCGTAAGGCAAATATCCCTGAAGGAGTTTGGACTAAATGCGACAGTTGCAGTCAGGTGCTTTATCGCGCTGAATTAGAGCGTAACCTCGAAGTGTGTCCAAGATGTGACCACCATATGAAAATTTCTGCCCGCCAGCGTTTGCAGTCATTTTTGGATGAGGAAAGTACAACAGAGTTAGGCAGCGAATTAGAGCCTAAAGATATCCTGAAATTCCGCGATATCAAAAAATATAAAGATCGTCTGGCAGCAGCTCAGAAGCAGACTCAGGAAAAAGATGCCCTAGTCGTCATGAAAGGCTTGTTACATGATATGCCGGTTGTCGCAGCCGCATCTGAGTTTAACTTTATGGGCGGTTCAATGGGTTCGGTTGTTGGCGCGCGTTTTGTGCGTGGCGTTGAACAGGCACTGGAAGACAACTGCCCGTTTATCTGCTTTGTCTCCAGTGGTGGAGCACGTATGCAGGAATCACTGATGTCACTGATGCAGATGGCAAAAACCAGTGCTGCATTAGCGAAAATGCAGGATCGTGGCTTACCTTATATTTGTGTTCTGACTAACCCGACGTTTGGTGGTGTGACTGCAAGTATGGGTATGCTGGGTGACATCAATATTGCAGAGCCTAAAGCATTGATCGGTTTTGCTGGCCCACGGGTTATCGAGCAGACCGTACGTGAGAAATTACCGGAAGGTTTCCAGCGCAGTGAATTCCTGCTGGAAAAAGGTGCGATTGATATGATCATGCGCCGTCCGGAAATGAGAGAAAGAATTGCCGGTATGCTTGCCATGATGACTCATCAGCCACATCCCGACGCGAAAAAAGAAGTAACAGAAATTGTTGCTGAACCTGCTGACGTCGAAGTTGACATAAACATCAACCCTAATAAAGAAGATGTCTGATACTTTACAAATTCCTCAAGCCACATCGTCACTGACGATGTGGCTTTCCTACCTTGGAAACCTGCACTCGAAAGCGATTGATATGGGGCTTGAGCGTATCGGTACGCTTGCCGATAAACTGGATTTATTACATCCGGCCCCTAAAGTCATTACGGTATCCGGTACCAATGGTAAGGGCACAACCTGTCATACCCTTGAATCCATTCTTCTGGCTGCGGGTCTGAAAGTCGGAGTTTACAGCTCCCCACATCTGGTGCGCTATACCGAGCGGGTGCGTATTCAGGGTAATGAACCAACAGAGCAGGATTTTTGCCGTGTTTTTGCCGGTATTGAATCTCAGCGTGGTGATATCTCCTTAACCTATTTTGAATATGGAACACTGGCGGCATTGCAGCTCTTCAAAGAAGCTGATCTTGACGTTGTGATCCTCGAAGTAGGGCTGGGTGGTCGTCTCGATGCCACTAATATTGTCGATGCAGATATTGCCGCTATTACCAGCATTGCACTGGATCATACGGATTGGCTTGGCGCGGATCGTGAACATATCGGGCGCGAAAAAGCGGGTATTTTCCGTCATGGGCACTTTGCTGTCGTTGGCGAGCCGGATATGCCTCAGTCCATTGCTGATGTTGCCGATGAACTGGGAGCCAAATTATTCTGTCGGGGTAAAGACTGGGATTTTGCCCAGGAAAAAGAAAGCTGGCACTGGCGAACAGTCGATCGACAATTTAATTCGCTGCCGATCCCTAACCTGCCATTAGCTAATGCTGCAACTGCACTGGGCGTCATTCACTGCCTGTTACAGCAGAATGATAAAGTCAGTCAGGCGATTGATGAACAGGCTATTCATGATGGCTTGAAGCGTGCCCAGTTACCGGGGCGTTTTCAAATCATAGGGGAAAAGCCGCGTATCATTCTGGATGTGGCACATAATCCCCATGCAGCCGGATATCTGGCACAAAAACTGGCGGAGTTATCCCGTTCGCCGGGCAGTAAGGTACGGGGTGTTGTCGGCATGTTGCAGGATAAGGACATCGCGGGAACACTGGCCTGTCTTAGCAGTCAAATTGACGAATGGTATTGTGCATCACTACATGAATTTCGTGGTGCAGAAGCGGCTGTACTGGCTGAACACCTGCCCGATGCCCGGATATTCCCGGACGTTGAACAGGCATGGCATCAGGCTATGGAAGAGGCATCAGAGCAGGATATTATCGTGGTCTGTGGTTCTTTCCATACGGTCGCTCATGTTATGGAGTCATTGGAGGAGATAAAGGGACGTGGCAAGTAAATTTCAAAATCGCTTAGTCGGAACCATCGTTCTTGTGGCACTGAGTGTCATCGTGCTGCCGATGCTGCTGGACGGCGATAAGAAATACAATGAGGAAAAATTCGCTTCTATACCATTAGTGCCTAAGCCGGGTGATGAAGAGAATATTGATTCGATTCCGCCACTGACACAAAGTATGCCGTCTGCACCTCCGGAAGGGGCTGCAGAGGCAATGCAGACACAAGTTCAGGAGCCGCAGCAAGATACGGATACATTTTCCGGTTCTTCAGCCCCGGAATCAGTACCTGAGCCACCGGCAGCAACGGCAGGAGACACCGGAGAACAGGCAAAACCTGATCTTTCTGTTACTCCTAAAACAGAAACCAAACCGCAGGTTAAGGTAGAGAGTCGCACTGAAAGCCAGCCGGAAGTGAAACCCCGTGCTGCTGAACAGGCACCGCAGGCCGTTGCTTATGTTGTGCAACTTGGGGCATTAAAAAATGCGGATAAAGTGAATGAAATTGTGGCTAGGCTACGTCTTTCAGGGCATCAGGTCTATACAGTTCCTTCTTCGGCAGTACAAGGCCAGTTAACCCGGATTTATGTCGGGCCGAATGCATCAAAACAGGCTTTGGGCTCTATTTTGCCTGAACTGAGAGAATTAACCGGCTTACAGGGGCAAATTAAAAATTACACGCCATAACATCATGCTCTTACATGCTGGGCTAAAACCTGCCGTGAAAGATCCGGAACCCTTCATAATGCGCATAGCTTGTACAGGCAGATATGAACGGTTCCTTAAATTATTTTTAATAGCAGAGTGATAAATCTGCTACGCAAACGTTTTCGTTTTCTGTTAGAATGCGCCCGACCTGAAAGTCGGGAGCCTGTTTTGGATTAAAATATGGTCTGGATAGATTATACAATTATTGCCATTATTGGTTTCTCTGCACTGGTCAGCCTGATTAGGGGTTTTGTTCGTGAGGCACTTTCACTGATCACTTGGGGATGTGCTTTCTTTGTTGCAAGCCACTTCTATACTTACCTGGCGGTTTATTTTACCCGTCTTGGAGATGAGCTGGTGCGCAATGGGGTTGCGATTGCTATTTTATTCATTGCAACACTGATTGTTGGTGCAGTAGTAAATTATGTGATTGGCTCACTTGTTCAGCGAACAGGCTTATCAGGTACTGATCGGGTTCTGGGGATCTGTTTCGGGGCGTTGCGTGGTGTATTAATCGTTTCTGCCATTTTGTTTATTGCAGACTCATTTACTCCGCTTCCCCAAAGTG
This sequence comes from Xenorhabdus sp. PB30.3, assembly GCF_963895965.1. NCBI lineage: Bacteria > Pseudomonadati > Pseudomonadota > Gammaproteobacteria > Enterobacterales > Morganellaceae > Xenorhabdus > Xenorhabdus sp. PB30.3. The sequence continues at coordinate 9,685 of NZ_CAWQMW010000193.1, forward strand.
CGGACTGGAAACAGTCGCAGTTGATCCCTCAGTTCAGTCAAATTATCAGGTGGTTTTTTGACTACCTGCAAAACGCGTCGAGTTTCCTACCGGAGAAATAGCCTTCTCCGCCTGACTGATGAGGAAAGACTACATGTGCGGTATTGTTGGTATCGTTGGTTTTACATCGGTTAACCAGTCGATTTATGATGCATTGACGGTGCTTCAGCACCGTGGACAGGATGCAGCAGGTATTGCGACTATTGATGGTAACAATGAATTCCGTTTACGTAAGGCCAATGGTTTGGTCAAAGATGTGTTTGAAACAAAACACATGTTACGTTTACAAGGGACAATCGGAATTGGGCATGTCCGTTACCCGACAGCGGGGAGTTCCAGCGCTTCCGAAGCCCAGCCCTTTTATGTGAACTCACCTTTTGGTATCACATTGGCACATAACGGCAATCTGACAAACGCACCGGAACTGAAAAAAAGTCTGTTTGAAAATGCCCGTCGCCATGTCAACACAACGTCTGATTCTGAAATCCTGCTGAATATTTTTGCTGATGAGTTAACTCAATTTCCGCATTTCCCATTAGAACCTGATGATATTTTTGCGGCAATTGCGGCAATGCACCGGAAAATCCGGGGTGCTTATGCCTGTGTCGCGATGATCATCGGGCATGGTTTGGTGGCTTTCCGTGATCCGAACGGGATCCGGCCTCTGGTATTAGGGAAACGTACACTGGCAGATGGCCGCAGTGAATATATGGTGGCATCGGAAAGTGTGGCGCTGGATACCTTAGGGTTTGAGTTCCTGCGGGATGTCGCTTCAGGTGAGGCTATTTATATTACTGAGCAGGGGCAATTATTTACTCGCCAGTGCGCAGAAACTCCCTCATTAACTCCCTGTCTGTTCGAATTTGTTTACCTTGCCCGCCCAGATTCCTTTATAGATAAAATTTCCGTTTATAACGCCCGGTTACGAATGGGAAGAAAGCTAGGGGAAAAAATAGCCCGCGAATGGGAAGATTTACAAATAGACGTTGTTATCCCTATTCCTGAAACTTCCTGCGATATAGCACTGGAAATCGCCCATATTCTGGATAAACCTTATCGTCAGGGGTTCGTTAAAAACCGTTATGTCGGGCGTACCTTCATTATGCCCGGCCAGCATGAACGCCGTAAATCAGTCCGGCGTAAACTGAACGCTAACCGTGCTGAATTCCGTGGTAAAAACGTTTTATTGGTGGATGATTCTATTGTCCGTGGTACAACTTCGGAGCAAATTGTGGAACTGGCCCGGGAAGCTGGCGCTAAGAAAGTCTATTTTGCTTCGGCTGCGCCTGAAGTCCGTTTCCCGAATGTCTACGGAATCGACATGCCAAATGCTAATGAATTGATAGCTCACGGTCGTGAAGTTAATGAAATTCGCCAATTGATTGGTGCTGATGCCCTGATATATCAGGATCTTTCTGATTTAATCGCTGCGATGCATGAAGAAAATCCGGATATTGAAAAATTTGAATGTTCAGTTTTTGACGGTATCTATGTCACGAAAGATATTGATCAGACTTATCTCGATTATCTGGAAAACCTGCGTAAAGATGATGCCATGAAATTACAGGGACAGAGCGAAATCGAGAGCCTGGAAATCTATAATGAAGGATAATAACATTCCTATCATTGAGTTATTTCGGGTATTACTGAGGAGCGCATGAAAAAACTGATCGTCGGTCTGACAGGGGCAAGTGGTGCAATTTATGGCATTCGGCTACTACAGGTCTTACAGCCTGTAGAGGATATTGAAACACATCTGATAATCAGCCAGTCAGCCCGGCAAACACTGGCACTGGAGACAGACTACACCTTGCGTGAAGTGCAGTCGCTTGCTGATGTGGTACACGATAACCGTGACATTGCCGCCTCTATCTCTTCGGGATCATTTAAGACGTCAGGGATGGTGATCTTACCTTGTTCCATCAAAACATTATCGGGCATTGTGCATAGCTATACGGATGGCCTAATCACCCGTGCTGCCGATGTTGTTTTGAAAGAGGGGCGTAAACTGGTTCTGGGAGTCAGGGAAACGCCATTACATTTGGGGCATTTAAGGTTAATGACTCAGGCCGCTGAAATAGGGGCAGTAATTATGCCGCCAGTACCTGCATTTTATCATCGGCCCGAATCTGTTCAGGATATTGTCGACCAGACAGTCAACCGTGTGCTTGATCAGTTTTATATCGACCTGCCAGCGGATCTATTTAATCGTTGGCAGGGAGCAAAATCTGTCAATATTTAACATATCAGTATTTAAAACGTCAGCGTTCAATACTGCCTGACGTTTTCCGTCAGTAAATGTTTTAGGGCTTCTTCTAACTCAAAATAGCGGAAGCCGAATCCGGCTTCTTCCAGCCGCTTCGGTATCGCTTGTTGCCCGCCTAATACCAGTGCTGCGGCTTCACCCATAACTATTTTTAATACAAAAGCAGGGATCCTGAACAAAGCAGGGCGATGCAGTACTTTTGCCAGTATTGCGCTGAACTGATCATTATGAATAGGATAGGGCGCGGTCATATTGAAAGGGCCCTCCAACTCAGGAGAGACCAGCAGATAGTAAATACCATTGACCATATCATCAATATGGATCCACGGCATATATTGCCTGCCATCCCCTATAGCTCCCCCAAGCCCTAAACGGAATATAGGCAGCATTTTACTAAGGGCACCCCCCTGACTTGCCAGCACAATACCTGTTCTCAGCAAACATACCCGGGTTTTTTCACTTTTAGCCTGTAAGGCTAGTTTTTCCCAGCGTTCACAGAGTTGGTGGGCAAACTCATCATGGGGAGGCTCATCTTCTGATACAACGGACTGCCCTTGATCGCCATAATAGCCGACGGCTGAACCGGAAATAAAAACAGAAGGAGGAGACTCACCTGCTCTTATCAGCGCACTTAATTTTTCGGTCAGTTCCCAGCGGCTCTGGCAGAGTTTATCTTTTTGTTTTGGTGTCCATCGCTTATCTACGATAGGCTCACCGGCAAGATTGATAACTGCATCAAAGCCATCCAGAGTGTTCCGGTCATTCAATGTCGTCCAGCATTCCACCTGATCACTAAATAAAGAATAAACTTTTTGTGGAGACCGGCTCAGAACAGTGATGGAGTGGGAGAGTGAAAGTAATTGATAGACTAACCGTCGGCCTATCAGTCCAGTTCCCCCTGTAACTAAAATATGCATAACCACTCCTTGTGAACAAAGCAAAAGCGGGTATATCAGGGATCTCTCAGGTACACCAACTAGGCGGTATCCTGAAAAACGTAAAGTATAGTCAATGACTGACTATAGCAAGGGATGATGTACGCAGCAGCGAGATATGCTGTTATCTGCTATCGACATCAAGTTTTCAGATGAAAAATTCACGTGGATAAATGATTAGGCCCGGTATATTTCGGGCAACTTCACGATGACAAAGACGTGACCCCGATAGCATAAATTATGTTACCGGGGTAAGTGCAGCTAGCAAAAAATCAGTTTGGAGAGCTTACTTATTGTAGACGGCCTGCGTTGCAGGACGCTGGCTGATTTTTTCTAACCATTTTTCTACAGCGGGATAATCCTGCAAATTAATTTTTTGATATTCATAGCAATACGCCCACGGATAAGTGGCAATATCCGCGATACTGTATTCATTGCCGCCGAGATAAGATGTTTTTTCCAGCTGGGTATTCAGTACTTTGTATAGCCGCTGAGTTTCTGTGACATAGCGATTTATTGCGTAGGGAACAACTTCAGGCGCATAGCGGTTAAAGTGATGATTTTGCCCGAGCATCGGGCCGAATCCTCCAACCTGCCAGAATAGCCACTGTAATTGCCGGATACGTTCCCGTTCATTCTGGCTCAATAGTTTCCCAGTTTTTTCCGCCAGATAGAGCAAAATAGCACCTGATTCGAAGAGCGATAAGGGTTCTCCTCCGTCGGCAGGTTGATGGTCGACAATAGCAGGGATTTTATTATTGGGTGAAATGGCGAGAAACTCTGGCGTGAACTGTTCATTGGCGCTTATATCGATGGGATAAATCGTATAAGGGAGGCCCACTTCTTCAAGAAACAGCGCGATTTTATGGCCATTAGGTGTAGGAGCATAGTATAGGTCTATCATATAACCTCTAGTAATAATAACGTTGGGATTAATGTTAGATTTATTACATTACCATTGTTCCTGTTTGGCTGTAAAATTCCACCGAAGCAAAAGTCGGCATATAATTATTTAGTAAAGGTTTGAAGATGACTCAAGAAAAATCAGTAGATATTGAGTGGGTTGATATTGTCAATGAAGAAAATGAAGTCATCGCGCAGGCAACCCGTGAGCAAATGCGTAATCAAAACCTGAGGCATCGGGCAACTTATATTGTTGTACATGATGGTATGGGAAAAATTCTGGTTCAGCACCGTACAGAAACAAAAGATTTTTACCCCGGCAAACTGGATGCAACTGCGGGTGGAGTAGTTACGATGGGAGAGCATCTGCTTGAATCAGCCCGTCGTGAAGCAGAGGAAGAACTGGGAATTGCGGGAATTCCTTTTGCTGAACATGGCATCTTCTATTACGAAGAAGAAATTTGCCGTATATGGGGAGGCTTGTTCAGTTGTGTCAGCCGCGGGCCATTTGCATTACAGGAAGAAGAGGTATCTGCGGTTTACTGGTTATCACCGGAAGAAATTACAGCCCGATGTGATGAATTTACGCCAGATTCTTTAAAGGCCCTTTCTCTTTGGCTGTCACGTAATAAAGATCTATCCTGATCCAATAAATATTCCCTTTTCATTGCGTATATACACAATGAATTTCAAGATGCGTTGCGGCGGCAAGGGAGTGAACCCCGGGAGCATAGATAACTATGTGACCGGGGTGAGTGAGCGCAGCCAACAAAGAGGCAACTTGAAAGACGAAGTGTATAAGCAGAATGGAGCCAGAATGCTTAATTCTGCTTAGCAAAATCTGATGTTAACTCCCGCTAAATACCGGCAGGAATGCAACCATATTATTCCCAGTAACCCTTACCGGCACTTTCGCCGTCTGTTGTGCCTTTTCCAAAACCTTCAAAATGACCAATTACATTAAAACCATTCCAAAACTGCATACTGCCCACAAAAAATGTTACAGCAGAAGTATAGGCTGTTCCGTTTTTATATAGAAAGTCAGTCTCATCAGAAAGCTCTAAGGATCATATTTGATAAACAAAAAATCTTATTTTAAATGCTGAATTATAACTCGTGGTTTTATCTAATAATGTTTTTTCTCAGATTTTATCTATACCTTTTAACCTTTCCTTTAACAGTTTAGCGAGAAAGCCAGATGTTTTTTATTTCCATTCATTAAGTCATGTTTTTTGTTCACCATATACTCCTGATATTTTTTATCTATCACATATTAATTAATCTTTTTTTGTGTCGAAATGGTGTTATTTGTTTGTTTTTAAAGAATAACTTGTGATTTTTCTTAGGTTAAAGTAATTTTTTAAATTGAAACAACAATGGATTAAAGGTATACCAATATCC
>NZ_CAWQMW010000194.1:0-14857 GCF_963895965.1 Xenorhabdus sp. PB30.3
TTGCCAGACCGCAAGGTGTTTTAACAAATCAAAAGGGGTTTTTATAGCTGCCTCATCGCTGAAAGCTCTACGGAACCCCCTGCCTAGCAGGGGGTTTTCTATATACAAAAAGGAGATCCCAGCGCTTGAGCTGGGATCTGAGGTTAACAAAAATCTTGTTCTATATTACCTTCCGCCTTTAGGATTGCCAAAAAGCGTTGATAAGCAGTTTCATCTAATTCAAGTAGATCGTCTAATAATTTTTCTTCTATTAATGCCCAATGGTGAACACTCTTGGCATCATCGTTTGAGAAAAAAACAGTTCTGAAATCTATCGTTGTATCAATAACTGAGACTTCATTAGATTTATATGCCTGTAAACCTCCATAATTTGGTGGTAATCCATAAAAATATGTTTCATCACCAAACCAATATATGGCAAAAATATCAACAATAGAGCCATCTGATTCTTTTATTTTCATTTAACATTATCCTTTATTGAATCTATTACCTTTTTAGGATCCTGTTGGATTCTCTGAGGAGTAGTAATTTTCATGTCATAAGCTTTACCAGTATTTGAGTTGTACTGGTAATGTATAGTTATTGTTTGCCCATCAGGAAGCCTATGCTTTGCTTCCATTTTCTGAAAACCAGCGGCTGTAGGAAAACGGGGATCTTTATTCATACCTAACAACTTACTTCCCTCTAACGGATTAGATTCAACCTGTTTCCATAAAGTTTGTTCATTCAGATCCCTTGGTACTGCAACCTGTTGCCCCGGTTTTGCGGTTGATATATTCTCAGCATTTTTAATAAGCTGCTGATGGTAAACAGTATTAGCCGATTTATCACCAAGGTTTGTCGTGCCTTGATTATTTTGCCCAATCCTTTCCAGCGCAGCTTTCTCTGTATTAACAACTGCACCTGAGTTTCCTTTTGTTGTTGGGGATGACTTCGGTCCTTTGGTTCCTTCCATTACAACCGGCAATGTCATCGCCATCGCAGCAGCTGTTTCCTTACTCATGCCCATTGCTTCAAAGCGTTTTGTCCAGCCAAGTTCGCCCACTTTACCGGTGGCCGCCTGACCCAGTGTATTCACCGCTGGCAGGTAATTTTTGAATTCATCCGGCAGGGTGCCGTCCCGGTCCATATTTCTGATGGTACGCTCAAACACGTCCCACTGCTCAACCAGATAACCGTACTTCTGCGCACACTGATCCGGGTTGCTGTTACAGAACGCCATCATTTCCTGATTCTGGCGGATATTGGTATCGACCATCTCCCTGATCACCTTCTGGCAACTGTCCCCTTCACAATTCCGGGCTTGCTGCGCAAAGCGATCCAAATCGTTAACGCTCAGGAAGTTATTCTCCACTGCATTTTTCGCACTCTGTGCCCCTTCCACCCCACCGGCAGTAGAATCCGTTGTTAATCCGGCCGCAATGCCTCCGGCCAGTGTAGACAGGTTACTGATTTTTTCCTTCTCATCCGGTGTAAGTTCACTGGATGCTTTACCGGGATACAGGGCCTGTGCGATAGCCGAGGCGGCCAGTTCGCCCCCGACCGCGCCCGTGGCACCCGCAATCGTTGAACCACCTTTCATTTCCGCAATCACACCGCCCAGTATCGCATGTGCCAACAGATTGGTGGCTTGATTGCCGTCAGTCGCGGCTTTCACCGAATTGGCCAGAGACGGCGCGGCACCTGCGGCAATGGCGGCTTTGATATCCCCACCTGCCAGTCCCTGAAGCGCCGATACCACGGCAGTGACTGCCTGACGGCGGTTGCCGCCAATATCGACCCCCTGAGCCTTGATCGCCTCATGGTAAGCGAGTTGGTAGGCCCGGTCAGCCAGAGCGTCCGGCGTGGCCTTCACGTTTTCTTGGTCAAGCTGGGCTTTGGCTTTTTCTTTCCAGTATTGCTGTCTTTGCGGATTTTTCAAGGCGGTCGTCGCTTTGTTTGTCGCCGTTATCGCCTCTTGGGTATTGTAGGTATCCAGCACCTGGGTGCCAATATTCGCGATAGCCTCTGCTTGCGTCAGTCGTTGCTGCTCTTGCGCTTTATCGAAAATCGGGTTGAGGCTATTAGCCGCATTCGCGGGATCGCGGCTGAGCTGGCTCACATCCTGCTTCTGCTTACTGCTGTCATGGACAACAATCGCCCCTTCACTCACGGCCGCATGGGTTGTGGACGTTTTGCTGTCCTGGTTCCCCGTGCCGGAAAGCATGTTCGAGGCCATATTGGAGACCAGTTGACTGCCCACGGCACCGCCCGTGCTGATCCCGGCACTCTGCTGTCCGGTTTGGTATGCCGCTTTATTCTGGATATCACTAAAGCCCAGCGTACCGGTTTCCAGCCGGTTTTTGCCTTTGTCTGCTCGACTTGCAATGACGGCGCCGTCCAGTTGGGTATGCTTGCCAACGTTGAGATCAAACCCGCCTTTCCCGGCAAAAATGCCGGTCTGTTCGTTGACGGACTGGTACTGGCTGGTCATTTTTTCCTGGCTGGCATGGGCTGAGAATGATCCGCCCGGCACGCCGTAGGTCACGCTGGCGCCGATGCGGGCGTTTTGTTGTTTGCTGCCGTAGTTGTCGGTGTCCTGCTCACTTTGCAGGTGCAGGTTACCCCCTATATTGGCGGTCACTTTCTCACCGCGCACCTGTGCCCCTTTCAGCCCGGCATCCTGCCCGGCATTCAGAGTCACCTGACCGCCTGCGGTGATCTGGGTTTCCGTATGGGTCAGCTTATCCCCGTTTTCATGACCTTTGCCGGCATTCCCGCCTGCGGAGAATTTCAGGCCGGTTCCGCCCTGCCCCACGGTCAGCCCGACACCGATATTGCCCCCTTTACTGCTGTTCTGGCCCCGGAGTGTTTCGGTATTTTGGCCTGATGTCAGGGTCATATTTCGTTTTGCACTTAGGCTGATATCCCTGCCGGCGTTCAGTTCGCTGCCCTGAACCTGAATATCCCCACCGCTGCCGGGTTTTTCTTTCTCGCCGGTGGCGGTAATACGAATATCCCGCCCTGCGTTCAGCTGACTGCCCTGCGTCACCGTTTGTTCATGCCGGGTGGCCGATTTTGATGACTGGCTGCCCAGCGACAGCTGCCCCCCAATCACATCGGTGGGTTTCTCGGCCTGCCCCCCCACCTGATTAATCGCTGCCGCTTTGGCCGACTGCGCCTCGCTCAATTGCCACGCCTGAAGCGCCTGCGCACCGGAGAGTGCAGCTTGCGTATCCAGCAGCGTTTTGAGCCGCCCTTCACTGGCTTTTCTGGCCTGCTGGGCAGCGCTGACTCCCGTATTGAGCGCACTACCTACCGTGCCTGACAGTGACAGCGTCAAACCGCTCTGCGTCGATTCAAACGTTTCTTCCCGCGTGCGTTTGTCATAGCCCGGATCAATGTGTACATTGTTGCCGGTGATACTGAGATCCTGGCCTGCGACTAAATTCGATCCGCTGATATGGGCACGGTTACCGGCGGTAATATTCACATCGCCCCGGTTGCTCCCTACTGTGCTGGCACTCTGGCTTTGTGTAGTACCATTTTCATTGCTCTGATGGCGGGTAGACTGACTGCCCACGGTAAAACCGATCCCCCCACTACTGAGTAATCCGCGCTTTTTCTTTTCTTCCCGCCGATAATGAGACTGCGTTTCAGTCGCGGCAGTCACATCGACATTGTTGCCGGCCTGTAAGGTCACGTCCTTATCTCCGGCTATCGCCGAGCCGCTCACCGCCAAATCATTGCCCGCAGCCAGATGAATGCTGTCTCCACTGAGCAGAGTGCCTGTCTCGCGGGTGACGTTATCTTTCTGTACCGCATCACGGCGCTGCTTAGACAAGACGCTTGCTTTATCCGAACGGGCTTCCGAGTACAAATAATCACGCTCGGTGGCACTGTTGAGTGTCATATCCTTTTTCGCCTGCAGCGCCAGTGCCCCCTGTTCGCTATGCAACGTGCTGCCCGTCACCATGATGTCGCTTTCACGGGCAACTACTACAATACCATCACGTCCGCTGAAGGTACTGCCTATACTCTTGTCACGGACTGTCTCCATATTACGCTGACTTTTTGTGCTTCCTACCCGCTTGCTCTCGCTGTCCTGATCCGTCACGGACTGGCGGGCATCCTTGATAGTGACCGCTTGGGCACTCAGCCCAATTCCCCCTGACTGGCTCTCAACCTGTGCACCTTCTGCCATGAAATTTTTTCCCGCCAGAATAGTCACGTTCTTATTGCCGCCCAGCGTGCTGAGATGCAGCCGGTCTTCCCGGCGACTGTTGTGCACCGACGAAGTGCGACTATTGGCTTCCAGATCGGTGCGGGTGGTGGCCGTATCCGCCAGTAACTTCACATCCTCACCCGCCTGCAACCGGGTGAGGCCATCCGCTTTCGCCTGGCTGCCCTTCAGGATCAGATCCCGTTCTGCTGTCAGACTGAGGTTTCCCCCGGCATTCAGCGTACTGCCCAGTGCCTGTTGCCACTCGCCGCTAATGCGTGCCCGTCGCTTCCCGGCCTCTTCTATACCGCTACTGGTACGGTTGCCCATTGCACCTGAGATTACGTCTATGCTGCCCGTGATACGGCTTCGGGCTGTCGTGATATCCAGATTATTGCGGGCGTGCAGGCTAAGATTCTGCAGGGCATCCAGTTTCGCCCCCTGCAGCCCGATATCACCGCCGCTGAGACTGATATCACGGGCACTCATTGTCGCCTGACGCAAGGCGTCCTGCAGGTTGGTGATCAGGGACAGGCTGTCTGCCTGTACGCTGATGCTGTCAGCGCGGATATCCCCGCTCTGATGCCGGAACTGACCGGCATCAATGTTAAGCGCCTGGTTGGAAAACAGATTGCCCGCGTTTTGAATGTTGTCGGCTGACAGTTGCAGGGTGTTCCCGCCAATGACGGCACCATCACCGGCCAGGCGCAACGTGGTGTTCGCCAGATAAACTTTAGGTACCCACACGGTCTGCGGGCCGGTGTCGGTATCGACTGTCTCACTCACCAGCCAGGTGATATCCTGTTGCAACGCGGCAATCTGTTCCGGCGTCAGCGCTACACCCGGTACCAGTTGAAAATCTTTCGCCACCTTAATACCGTTTTTCATCAATGATTTATATTGTTCCAGCGCATCTTCGCCACGTACAGAAGGCCGGCCGGTTAACTGGAGTAATTGTTCACGTACCAGCCGTTGCTCATAGAACCCATCCCCCAATCGTTTATGGATCCGGTCATGGTTATATCCCATTTGCTGCAGCATATAATCACTGCTGATGAACTGGCTTCTGTTGGTAAAGCGTTCGTCGGTCACCACCAGATAACGGCTTTCCGGTGCCGGGTGCTGACGGAACAAGCCGTTATTGGGGAGAGTGGTAGCCACGCTACCGAGGTGTTGCTTGTCGGTCAGGATCCGTTCGGCCGGAGTGAGCGGTCGGCGGCTTGGCGTGAGTGGCTGGCTATCCGGTGTCAGACGCGGGCTACCCGGCGTAAACGGCGGGATATCCGACGTCAACCGTTGGCTGCCTGATGTGAACGGTGGAATGTCCGCTGTCAACCGTTGGCCGCCCGGCGTAAGCGACGGGATATCTGGGGTCGCCAGTCTGCTGCCGGATGTCAGTTGCCTATCCCCTGTTTGCCAGGCTCCCCCGTCAACCTCCACCGACAGCGGATTGCGTTCCCATTGTGTCCGTTCGGCGGTGATGGCTTCCTGAGCTGCCGCAACACGGCTAATTTGTGCCTGATTAACCGTGGTATTTTCAAGAGATGCCCCGTTGATAGAAACATTTCCCTGCCCGGTGATAATGCTGTCGACAGTGTCTATCGCCGTGGTTTCCTCGTGATTGAATTGAGGATACCAGTGGCGGGTATCTCTGTCGTAGTGGTCAGAAATGAATTCCGTCCGGCGTTCATTCACGGAATAGCCTTGGTTAGTGATCTTACCGTCGCCTTTTATCGACAGATTACCGTTAGTACTGATCGTACTGGCGTCATTACGCAGTTGATTGGTAATGTTGAGCACCAGGTTGTGACCCGAGAGAATATGGGCACCAATCCCCTTGGACACTAATTTATCCCGTATCCGGGTTCCGGTGACCGAGCGCTCCCGGAAATTGTTGTAATCCGTCACATAGGGTGCATCCGCTATGTTGATGTGTTTCGCCGGATCCCACTGCTCAATGTATCCCCGGTTATGCTCGCGCCAGACGGTATTGTGATAAGGTGTCGGCACCTCGTGCTGACGATGCCCCCGTGTCTCGTAGAACGTCATGTCATAGCTGCCGCCACGGCCCGGTGTGAGAGCAAGATAGTTCACCCACAGTTCACGCATCTGCCCTTCGTTGTCTTTCACCCGTACCTGTGCACGTTTACCGGCAGCATCGATATTTAGCAGGGTACCGTAGCGATTCATTTCCGCTTCTGCGTTATTGCGGAATGTCAGACGCTGTTTGACGGGAGCGATGGTATTGTGATCGGTATTAACCGATGAGCCATAAGATCGCCAATTGTAGTGATAACGATGCCATTCGTATTCGCTTTTTTCCGCTTCCCTCTCGATGTAAAGCCCGGTACGCAAGTTATCCAGCCGCTTTGCCTCAACCACGGCATTTTTATCAGCCTCAATGCGGCTGCCCCGGTTCTCAATCAGATCATCACTGCCCAGATACAGTGAACCACTGCTGTAGATCAAGCTGCCATTCCGGTTTTTCAGATGTGTACTGGCACGCAGGCTCAACGCTTCCGTGGCAGCGATCACCGCATTACGCCCGTAGTTATCAATGACCCGGCTACGTACCGTGATATCATCCCCCATCACTGTGGCAGTGTTATCCAGTCTGTCGCTGGTGAGCATCATGCTGTCGGCTTCCAGTCGCCCCCCATTGCGCAGAATTCCCGTGGTCAGTTGCAGGGCTTTTCCGATGAGGTTTTTCACGTTAGTGAAATGGGTACTGTTGACGGTCAGGCTATCCGGCAGTCGCCAGTCGGCCTCATTCGTCAACGTACCGGCAATGTTGAAAGTCACCGCCCCGTTACTGCTCAGCGTATCACCGAGCCGGTGGGTGTAATCCTGCTGCACGGTCAGCGCCAACGACTGCTGACTGAGTACGGTTCCACCCTGGTTATTCAGGAGGCGGGTATTGATTGCCAGACTTTCTCCACTTTGAATGGTTCCGCCCTGATTAGAGAGTGTCAGCACAGAAGGGGCATCGGTGTTAATGTTGAACGTATTGTTGGCGAGGAGAGATCCCTGCTGATTGTTCAGTACCTCAAGGCGCGATAGCGTCAGGGAACCCGCACTTTGCAAGCGTCCTGCACGATTGTTTAGCTCACGTGCGATAACATCGGTATGGGTCGTGCCCTGTAACAATCCACCTTCGTGATTGTTCAGCCGGTTAGTCTGCACAACCAGCGCATTCTGGCTGGTAATTTTTCCTTGCCCGTCGTTATTGATCTGCTGACTGTTAAGATGCATCGCCCCGGTGGAGACCAGTTGCCCACCCTGGTTGTTCACCTGTTCACTATTGAGTGTTAATGTGCCGCCACTGTGCACTTTACCCTGCGGGTTATTGAGTTCATTAAGACGGTAAACCCCGTCCCACTGGCTGATAAGGGTACCGTTCTGATTATCAAGCCGGCTCGCAGCAAGATTAATTCCGCCCTGACTGCTGAAGATCCCCTGCAGGTTATCCACCCGCCCGGCCGATATTTGTTGATTACCGCTGCTTCTCACCGCGCCCTGACTATTATCCAGCCGTTCCAGAATACGCAGACCCAACGCTTGCTGACTCGCCATCGAGCCGGCCTTGTTCAGCAGCGACTGCGCAACAATTTGCATATCTCCCTCGCTTTGCAGTTTACCCTGTCGGTTATCCAGGCTGCCGCTTAAGACCAGATGCAGCCACTTTTGGCTGTAGATCAACCCGTTTTGCTGGTTATCTATGTTTTTCACTGTCACGGTGAGTCCGTCACCGGCCAGCAACTGGCCGCCCCTGTTCTGCAATAAACCGGCTGCGGTGCCCTTTGCCGTTCCCGCGACATCCAGCATTCCCTGAGCGCTGATTTTACCGGCCCGGTTATCAATCTTGTCTGCCTGTAGCATCAAGGCACCCGCTGACTGCAGTGTGCCTTTCTGGTTATCCAGCGTATTCACCGTCAGTGTTGTCGCCTGCTGGCTCAGTATGTCGCCATCACGGTTGTCAAACCGTCTGCCTGAGGCAGACCAGCCTCCCTGACTGCCCATCCATCCCCCGGCGTTAACCATCTCCTCCGCCCGCAGGAACTGCATCAGTTTGCTGAAGATATGGCCGTGACTGTTATCCAGTGTGCGGGTGAAGTTCATATCCAGCGCATCCAGCACCTGAACGTCTCCCTTCGCATTGCGGAGGCTCTGAGCATTCACTGTACTACGTCCGACACTGGCCAATTTACCGCCCTGATTGTCCCAATCGCCCGTGAGATCCAAACTCAGTGCCTGCAAGCTCTGGACAAATCCCTGCTGGCGGTTGAGCAGGCTCTTACCCTGTAATAACATGACGCCGCCACTCAGTAACGTGCCCGCGTCATTGTTCAGCAGGCCATTTTCCCCGCCCAGCCATTGCAGGCGTTGCTGTGCTGTCAGCGTCCCCGCCTGATTAATGACATCCCCGGTACTGTCGAGAGCCAGATCGCCCCCAGAACGCAATTTTCCCGCCGTATTATCGATACTCTGCGCGGAGACGGTCACCTGTTTACCGCCTTGTGCCGTGCCGCCGCGGTTATTCCAGTGACCGTCCGTGTGGATCGTCAGTGCCTCTGCGGCCTCAAACAATCCAGCCTCACTGTTAATCGCCTCGCGGGCTTCAAGCTGTAAGCGCCCCTGGCTGAGTACTTTGCCCTGCATATTATTCAGGTACTGTGCTGTCAGTTGCAGCTGTTCGCCGCCCATTTCCCCGGACTGGTTATCCACACGGCCGGCCATGGTCAGATCCAGTGCCTGCTGACTCAGGATAAGCCCCTGCTGGCGGTTGGTGAGCTGCCCACCCACAAGGGCTATCGCGCCATCGCTGAGCAACGTACCCGCATCATTATTCAGCAGGCTGTTAACACCCCCCTGCCAGCGCAGGTTGTGTTGTGCTGCCAGAATACCCGCCTGATTAATGAGATCCCCGGTACTGTCGAGCGTCAGATCGCCCCCAGAACGCAATTTTCCCGCCGTGTTGTCGACACTCTGCGCGGAGACGATGACCTGTTTACCGCCTTGTGCCGTGCCGCCGCGATTATTCCAATGACCGCCCGTGTGGATCACCAGCTCCTCGTCGGCTTCAAACAGCCCCCCCTCACTGTCGATCGCCTCACGGGTTTCAATCTGTAAGGGCCCCTGACTGAGCATTTTTCCCTGCATATTATTCAGGTGCTGTGCTGTCAGTTGTAGCTGCTTACCACCCATTTCCCCGGACTGGTTATCCACACGGCCGGCGATGGTCAGATCCAGTGCCTGCTGACTCAGGATAAGCCCCTCTTGGCGGTTGGTGAGTTGCCCACCCACAAGGGCTATCGCGCCATCGCTGAACAACGTACCCGCATCATTATTCAGCAGGCTGTTAACACCCCCCTGCCAGCGCAGGTTGCGTTGTGCCGACAGAATGCCTGCCTGATTAATCACATCCCCGGTACTATCAAGTATCAGATCGCCCCCGGAGTACAGTTTACCGTCGCGGTTGTCGATGTTCTGCGCGGAGACAGTCACCTGATTGCCCCCTTGTGCCGTGCCGCCGCGGTTATTCCAGTGGCCGTCCGTATGGATTGCCAGTGTTTCTTCGGCTTCAAACCGACCATCCTCATTGTCGATGGCCTGATCCGCATCTATCTGCAAACGCCCCTGACTAAACAATTTACCCCGCGTATTGTTCAGGCGCCGGGTTGTCAGTTGCAGCTGTTTGCCACCCACCTCCCCAGACTGGTTATCCACACTGCCGGCGATGGCCAGATCCAGTGCCTGCTGACTCCGGATAAGCCCCTGTTGGCGGTTGAGCAGATTCTTACCCTGTAATAACAGGGCACCGTCACTCAGTAGCGTACCCGCATCATTGTTCAGCAGGCCATTTTCCCCGCCCTGCCAGCGCAGGTTGTGTTGTGCCGCCAAGATACCCGCCTGATTAATCACATCTCTGGTACTGTCGAGCGTCAGGTCGCCCCCGGAGCGTAGTTGGCCCTTCGTGTTGTCGATACTCTGCGCAGAGACGATGACCTGTTTGTCTCCTCTTGCTCGACCACCGCGATTATCCCAATGACCGTCCGTGTGGATCACCAGCTCCTCGTCAGCTTCCAACAGCCCACTCTCACTGTCGATGGCCTGATCCGCCTCTATCTGCAAACGCCCCTGGCTAAGCAACTTACCCCGCGTATTGTTCAGGCGCCGGGTTGTCAGTTGCAGCTGTTTGCCACTCATCCCCCCAGACTGATTATCGATGCTCTCGGCGGTGGTCAGGGTCAGCTTTTGCTTGCTCAGGATTGTACCCTGCTGGCGGTTGAGCAGCGTCTTACCTTTCAATGACATGGCGCCGTCACTCAATAACGTGCCCGCGTCATTGTTCAGCAGGCTGTTAACACCACCCTGCCAGTGCAGGTTGTGTTGTGCCGCCAGGATGCCTGCCTGATTAATGACATTCCCGGTACTATCAAGTATCAGGTCACCCCCGGAGCGTAGTTGGCCCTTCGTATTGTCGATACTCTGCACAGAGACGTTGACCTGCTTGCCGCCTTTTGCCGTGCCGCCACGGTTATTCCAGTGACTACCTGTTCGAATCACCAGCGCTTCATCGGTCTCCAATAGACCGTTCTGATTGTCAATGCCGTCCTGATGATTCAGCACCAGTGCTTCTGGTCCGGTTTGGGTGATTTTGCCCTGACGATTGTTCAATTTTCGGCTGGTTAACGTCAGGAGCTCCGCACTCAGATCTCCGCGCTGGTTATCAATGTGCTCAGGTGCGTTGAGCGTGAGATTTTGACGGGCATGGACTTTGGCATCCTGTAAATTCAGTTGCGTGTCTGATGTCAGTGTCAGGTTGCGGGCTGATGTCTGGCTTTTCTCCAGTGAGAGATCCTGAGCTTCGACAGAGACATTATCGTGCGCTGCAATCTGCCCCTTCAATTGTGCGGTTTTTCTGGCTTTAAGGGTCAGCGTGCCGGGTTGCGTCACGTTACCGTCACGATCTACACCGGCAGCCAGCTGACCATCGGCCTGATTCTGTATGGCAGTGCTCTGACTGCTCAGATGACGGCCCGCCCGAATTTTACCCTGATTAGCTAACTGATCGCGCACGGTCAGGGTGATATCCCGGTTGGCCGTCATTTCACCCTGATTGGCCAGATCCCCCTGATTATCAATCTTGATATCCTTTGAAGCCGTCAGCTTGCCACTGTTGGTGAGATGTCCCTCACTGCGGACGACCAACTCATGGGCCTGCACTTGCCCCTGATTTAACCAGTTGCCCTCATTTTTCAGGGTGATGTTTTCAGACGCAGCCAGAGTCCCCCCGTTAGTCAGCTGACCCCGGCTGTCAATCGTCAGACGACCGGGCTGGGTCAGTTTACCGTTCTTATCAACACCCGCAGCCATCTCGCCCTGATTCACCAGACTCCCCTTATTTTGACTGGTGATATTCCCGGACGCAGTGATTGAGCCGCTATTGATCAGTTTCCCGTTGCTGTTGAGCAGCACATCCCCGGCCTGTGCCCCTAAATGCCCCGCATTACGCACACCGACCCCTTTTTCCGTGCCCACCAGTTTTATTTTGTTGGCATACATACCGCCAATGGCAGCCACATCCAGGCTGAATTCGGGCTTGCCGTTTCCGTCACTGGCGGCGGTTTGCAGCACATTACCTTGTGCATCGGTCCGGTTCTGACCTGTGGTAACGGTTAAATTCTGTGCGTGCAGTTTGGCATTTATTTTCACGGCCCGGGCAATCAGGCGGGTATGATCACTTTTTTCATCATTCAATCCCTTCCCCTCAACCGCAATCTGACCGTTTTTCACATCGAATCCTTTCAGGCGACCATTTTCCAGCACGGCCTGTCCCGCAGCCAGCGTGGTCTTATTGGCATTAATAAAACCACAGCCTTGACAGGTGATCCCGGCTGGGTTCGCCACAATCACTTCTGCCCGTTGACCGGCAACTTCGATGAAACCATTCAGTTTACTGGGATCACGGCTATTGACTTCATTGAGGATAATTTTGGCTTCCCCTTTGGCCAACCATGGGTTACCGGTGATATGACCGGCCAGCGCCGTTTTGGTATTCGCGGTACTGTTATTGAGGATGGCCCCTTTTTGCTCCACATCAAACTGCCGATACTGGTTACGGGATACCCCATCATTATTCGGAGTCTGAATGTTGACCTGCGGGATACCGTTGGCGGTGGCGATAACTGTCGGTTGTTCTTTGCCGGGGGCTTGGTTATCCGCCATAATCGTGGCGCCGACAGGCTGACTGACCAACCCCAACGCCAATGAAACGCCCAGAATTAATGGCCGCAACGAAACGTAACGGGATGACACCGCGTTGACGGGGATGTCACGGTGTGTCGACTCCATGGTATGGCTTTTCGCCAGTTCTGAAACCACTATCAGCATTTGACGGGTCTTGCTGAAAATCACGCGATAACGCAGCTTATTCATCGTGCGAACCTCATTTCAGTAGTGTCACCGGGGATGAGTAGCTTGCCATGAGTGCGCTTCATTCCCCCCTGAATTCAATCACTGTTTGGTCCCGCACGTCACCAGTATGGTATCGTGCGCAGAAATAGGAATAGGAAACAATCGTGCGTTTCAATAAGTGGCACTAAGGCAATACGCCGCTCTCAGCACTCATGCAGAGAGCAGCCTCAACACCACTTAACATCGGTATTTGTCCTCAGTACTGCCAGTTCAGGCTAAACGCCACATACGTTGGGTCAGTTTTAAACCCGTCCGGTTTGGAAAAAGGCGTTCCGACAGACACATCGTAGACTAAATTGGCTGAGCGGATCGGGCCTTTCATTCCCAATAGACCCCCAGACAGTGTGCGGCCAATTTCAAAGGCCGTGTTATTACCGCTCACACGACCATAATCGGCGCCCAGATAAAGCTGTTGTTCCGGCAGTGGAGTCTGCCATGAGAAGGTGTTGCGCACCGTCCAGCCTTCATCAGCACTCAGCGAATGTTCACCGTCAAAACCGCGTACCGTCCAACGATTACCGATGCTGAACCGATCCTGAGGTGTCAATGGCTTGTAGCTCCATTGTTGTTGGTATTCAATGCGGTGCTGAAAGGGCTGGCTGTCCAGCGTAAAAGGCGTATTGAGTGAGGCGGAAACCTGAGTTATCCGCGGTTTGGCCGTGGCATAATTTTCACTGTCCGGTGAATAACGGGTTTCTTCCGATGCAGACAGGGCTCCGAACCAACGGGTACCTTGCTGGAAACGTATGCCGGCATCCAGTACCGCATCCCCGATATAATGGCGGTGATCCAGTCTCAGGCTCCAGTTACTGGTTCGGCGCTTTTGGCCCTCAACTTCGGTTTGTTTGATGAAGTTCCGGGTTTGGCGGACATTCACGCCATACGTTAACGTCGTCTTCGAATGCGTATTGCGGTGTAACACCCGGCTAAGTTGGGCATTGAGACTTTGACTCCGGCCACGGTATTTTGCATCCTCAGTTAGGAGAGGGACCGTTTGTGCATACGTGTATTTGCTGCCGGTAACAGCAAACTGCCAATAGCCAAAAGGTACGGAATAATGCGCGGTGTAATTGGCCGAATGTTTGCGGCCGGTAAAGGATAAATCCTTTGTCACCGCCACATAAAGCAGGTCACTCAGTGAGGTCGGATTATCGAGGGCGAACATCATCCCTCCCTGCTCCCGCCCGGTGGCTTTTGTGCCACTGTTATCCAGCCAGGCCCCCATATGCCAGAAGCGGGACTGCTGACGCTGGACAACGATATCTGTTTCGCCGGGCTCGTCCCCCGGCACCAGCTCCATGGATGCCTGAGTATTCTGTGCACTCTGGAGGGCTTCCATTCCTTGCTCAATCGCCCGTAAATCCAACAATTCTCCTGCCCCGGCAGGTATCGCCGTAAACAGAGAGGCGTATTTATCCGCCCCATCCGCATAACGGATCTGCCGGATTTTTCCCGGTACCACATTCAGTTTTAGATCACCCTGACTGAGATCCTGCTCCGGAACCAATATCCGTGTTGTCACCCAGCCGTGTGAAATCAGCCGATTCTGCATGTTACTCATCAGCAGTCCAATGCCCTGCGCCCCCAGGCACTGTCCAACGGCTTGATCAGCCAGACGCTGCAAGGGAACCCAGTGAGGCAAGGCCTCACGGCCCGATAACGTCACCTGGCGGATATCAAAACAGGGTGACTCTTTAGGAAAAGTCAAATGAGACGATGACACCGCTTCGGCATCATCTGACAGACTGACCCGGGGCGGCTTGGCTTCCAGCCGTTGCGCCTGCGCCTGCTGTTGCTGTTGTTGGTGAATTAAGGACTCATCTGCATACACAGGCAGTAGAGTAAATATCCCCCATCCGGTCAGCCCGGTGGCTATTTTTTTCCGGCTGAAAAAAGTTTTTGTCATATTTTTTCTCAAATGAAAAAGACGGGAACATTATCTTTAAACCACAATGCGAAAACCTTCGGTGAGGGAAAAGTATGTCTCAGATTATTGATGTTTCAATCTAATCATCATGTAAAAAATAGGTTATTCCTGGCGCAATAAAACCAAAATAAAGATTAAAGAAAATTTAAAGGGTTAATGTTATGAATAATAATGGAAATATTAAATCATCGTGACCTAAATAGAATTTAAACGAAATGAGTTTTTATAAATAGACACTCATTCATATACAA
>NZ_CAWQMW010000195.1:0-14624 GCF_963895965.1 Xenorhabdus sp. PB30.3
TTAAACAAATAAAATTGTATAATATTTTTATTTAAATAATTTAACTTATTAATTGTGTACTATTTTGTCTTTTCAGTTGCTTGAATAGTTAATGAGCTAGAATCATAATAAAAAATGTCAGTTTTGTGATGTATGTCACATAGTATTTAAAATGACATATATTCTCCGTTGTATAAGTTGATGATTCAGGAGTAAAGTTAATTAGTATTAAGAATATTCTTAATCAATTGTGGCAAGTTCATTATCCAGATGACGCAATAATACTTTTACAATCCATTACCGAAATATTTTAGAAATTGGGCGATCCCAAGAGTAATACAAAGGACAGTTACTGCTCTGGCTAAAGATGTATATTTCAGTTATGTCGGAGATTATTGAATCTCATGCTACTGGTAATTTTGTCGTGAGTGATTCTTTGATCACTTAATTGATTTTTTCATGTAATCGGACGGGATATATAGAAATGAGTACGGTTGAATTGCTCAAACATATTTATGACATAAATTTATCGTATTTGCTTTTAGCACAACGGCTAATTAACCATGAGAAAGCGTCTGCGATGTTCCGTTTAGGTATTAGTGAATCGATGGCTGATACGTTGGCCGAGCTGACATTGCCTCAGTTAGTAAAATTAGCTGAAACCAACCAACTGATTTGCCATTTTCGGTTTGAAGATCACGAAACCGTACAGCAGCTGACGAAGGAATCGCGGGTGGACGATCTACAACAAATTCATACAGGTATTTTGTTGTCCACTCATCTTTTTCAGCAGTTGTCCGCGCAGGATGACACTTCAATGAAGAAAAGAGCATAAAGATGGCTGAAAAAAGTATTGTCCAAGAAGCTAAAGATATTCAGCTGGCAATGGAGCTCATCACTTTAGGCGCACGCTTACAGATGCTTGAAAGTGAAACGCAGTTAAGCAGAGGAAGGTTGATCAGGCTGTATAAAGAGTTGCGGGGAAGCCCCCCGCCTAAAGGGATGCTTCCCTTTTCAACGGATTGGTTTATGACATGGGAACAGAATATTCATTCTTCCATGTTCTATAATGCTTACCGTTTCCTGTTGAAAAGTGGGCACTGTGCAGGTGTTGAGGCTGTAGTTAAGTCTTATAGGCTCTATCTTGAGCAATGCCCTCCGTCTGACGGAGATGCGCCCGTTTTAGCTCTGACCCGGGCCTGGACACTCATTCGTTTTGTCGATAGTGGGATGTTGCAGCCAACTGAGTGTCGCTGTTGTGGTGGGACTTTTATCACACACGCGCACCAGCCGGTCAACAGCTTTGTTTGTAGTCTTTGCCAACCGCCTTCAAGGGCGGTAAAAAAACGTAAACTTTCCGCGCAACCTGCCGATACTAATTCACAACTGCTGGATGGATTTGCTCAGCAAGCTATGTGAATTTAAATGGGAAAGTGAAAACTTAGGTTACAGGTTTTGGTCATTCTGGCCTGTAATCTACAATCCTCCTCTTCATTTATTAATTCTCCCTGTTCAAATCCCATCTGCTCACCAACTTAGCTAAAGGATATCGCGTGTTAGTACTTTTAGGATATATCGTGGTTTTTGGTGCGGTGATTGGAGGCTATCTGCTCGTCGGTGGCCACATGGGCGCACTTTATCAGCCAGCGGAATTTTTGATTATTGCAGGTGCGGGTATTGGGGCTTTTATCGTGGGCAACAATGGTAAGGCGATAAAGGCGACATTGCGTGTTTTACCAAAAATATTGCGTAGATCAAAATACAATAAAGCTATGTACATGGATCTGATGGCTTTGCAGTTCCGTCTTTTATCCAAATCCCGCCAGCATGGGCTTTTGTCTCTTGAGCGTGATATTGAGAATCCGCAACAAAGTGACATCTTCACACAGTATCCCCGTTTATTACAAGATCCTTACCTGATGAACTTCATCACGGATTATATGCGCTTGATCGTCAGTGGCAATATGAATCCACATGAGATCGAAGCCCTGATGGATGAAGAGATCGAGACTTATGAGCAGGAAAGTGAAGTCCCTGCGACCAGTCTGGCAATGGTGGGGGATTCACTGCCAGCATTCGGTATCGTTGCCGCTGTGATGGGGGTTGTTAACGCACTGGGTTCGGCAGACAGACCAGCAGGTGAACTTGGCGCATTGATTGCTCACGCAATGGTAGGGACATTCCTCGGGATCTTACTGGCCTATGGTTTTGTGTCTCCACTGGCAACGTTGTTACGTCAGCGCAGTAGTGAGCAGATAAAAATGATGCAGTGTATCAAAGTGACTCTGCTTTCCAGCCTGAATGGTTATGCTCCACAAATCGCGGTTGAGTTTGGTCGCAAAACATTATTCCTCACAGATCGTCCTTCATTTACAGAACTTGAAGAGCATGTTCGCAGGGTTAAAGCCCCCGTACAACAAGAAGCTGAAGAATAATTATGAGAGCGAATAATGTTACTGTCGTCAGAGTAAAAAAGCGCAAAAAACATGGCCAGCACCATCATGGTGGGTCATGGAAAATTGCCTATGCCGATTTTATGACTGCAATGATGGCATTTTTTCTGGTCATGTGGCTGATATCGATTGCCAGCCCGCAGGAATTAACCAGCATTGCCGAATATTTTCGTACTCCCTTGCAGGTTGCAATAAACAAGGGTCAGCAAAGTAGTGATACAACAAATCCGATCCCGGGGGGAGGGGATGATGTTTTCCAGCAGGATGGAGAAGTCTTCCGCCAAACCAAACAGGTTGAAGTCAGTGAAGATCGCCGTCGTCTGGATCGGTTACGTCAGCAACTCGATCAGTTGATCATCACCGATCCTCGTCTTAAAGCACTACGTCCACACTTATTGATTGACATGATGGATGAAGGTTTACGTATTCAGATCATCGACCGGGAAAATCGTCCGATGTTCATGATTGGTAGTGCGAAAGTCGAAAACCACATGAGTGATATTTTGCAGGCAATTGCGCCTATCTTAAATAGCATTCCAAATAAGGTCAGCTTGTCGGGTCATACTGATAATCTGCAATATATCAGTGGACAGCGTGGTTACAGTAACTGGGAACTGTCTTCAGACAGGGCGAATGCGTCAAGACGGGAACTGCTAACTGGTGGTCTGGATGAATCCAAAATTATGCGAGTTGTTGGAATGGCATCCACCGTCAGTATGCAGAAGGGAATTCCCGCTGATGCCCCTGTCAATCGCCGTATCAGTATTATTGTTCTGAATAAAGAAGCAGAACAACGGATTGAGCAGGAAAACAGTGGCGGCAACGCCATGACCGCTAACAGTAGTATGGATATACAAGAAGTCATCAGAATGGATTCGAATGAGGGAACGCCTTCTCAGCAACCCACCGGACAATCCAATGAAATCACTGTGCCGGAGCAGACAAATACTGAACCGGCAAGTGATCCTAATAAGGTGACAGAGTAAGTAACGATGGATATTACCGCGTTTTATCAGACTTTTTTTGATGAGGCAGATGAACTATTGGCGGATATGGAGCAGCATTTATTGCTGCTCGATGCCGATGAACCTGACCATGAACAGCTGAATGCCATTTTTCGCAGCGCCCACTCGATTAAAGGGGGCGCTGCGACTTTTGGTTTTTCCAAACTGCAACAAACCACGCATGTTTTAGAGAATCTGCTGGATAGTGCCAGACGTGACGAAATACGCCTGACAACTGACATTATCAACCTGTTTTTAGAAGCGAAAGATATTATGCAGCAACAACTGGATGCCTATAAAAGTTCTCAGGAGCCAGATGAAGATACATTTAATTATATCTGCGAAACATTGCGCCAACTTGCATTAGAGTTACAGGAAGAGCAGCAGAATATCGCTGATTCTGCTGAATCATCTGAATTTGAACCTGTAACGGAAGAGATTATTCAGCATGTGGCAGAAATTCAGGAAAAGCAGGAAGAACACGTAGCACCTGTAGAGCAGCCTGAAGAAAAAAATCTTCTGACGACAGCTCCGGTTTCAGCCACAGAACAGGGACGGATCCGTGTTCACCTATCCGGGCTGAAAGAGCGTGAAGTTGCTTTGATGAAAGATGAGTTGGGGCATCTTGGTGAAATTTATGATGTCGAACAAACAACAGACAGCCTTGAAGCCTCTTTAATCACCTCTGCAACAGAAGATGATATCACCGCAGTATTGTGTTTTGTGGTTGAGCCAGAACAAATAACCTTCTTGCCTGTAGTAGAGTCTCAGCAGGTTGAAGCAAAAACAGAAGAAAATACGACTCAGCCTACGGTACAGGAAACTTCGGTAACGGCTAATACAACAGACTCCACTCCTGATGTGGAAAAGGAATTGGCTCAATTGCCAGCATCACCGTCGGCTGATACCAGGAAAAAAACTGATGTTACTGAAGCTGGTCGTCCGGCCCCGCGTCCGATGGCGGGTTCTCCGCGTCAGCGTGTAGAATCTTCCAGTATTCGTGTCGCCGTTGAGAAAGTCGATCAGCTTATCAATCTGGTAGGCGAGTTAGTTATTACCCAATCTATGCTGGCACAACACTGCGATGCGCTGGAACCGACAATACACAGCGAATTGCTGAGTTGTATGGCGCAATTGCAGCGAAATTCCCGTGATTTGCAGGAATCTGTTATGTCGATCCGGATGATGCCGATGGAATATGTATTCAGTCGTTATCCACGTCTGGTGCGGGATCTGGCGGGTAAGCTGAACAAAAAAGTGGAGCTGACATTAATTGGTAGTTCCACTGAGCTGGATAAGAGCCTGATCGAACGAATTATCGACCCACTGACGCATCTAGTCCGTAATAGCCTTGATCATGGTATCGAAACGCCGGAAAAACGCCTCGCCGCGGGTAAATCGGAAACAGGTAATCTGACACTGGCTGCTGAGCATCAGGGTGGCAATATCTGCATTGAAGTTATTGACGATGGTGCGGGACTGAATCGCGAGAAGATCTTAGCCAAAGCTCAGTCTCAGGGGCTGGTGGTCAATGAAAACATGAGTAATGAAGAAGTTGCCATGCTGATCTTCGCACCCGGCTTTTCTACCGCAGAAATTGTCACAGATGTTTCTGGTCGTGGTGTGGGAATGGATGTGGTTAAACGCAACATTCAGGACATGGGCGGACAGATCCAGATCAACTTTC
The DNA here is from genome assembly GCF_963895965.1 of Xenorhabdus sp. PB30.3. NCBI lineage: Bacteria > Pseudomonadati > Pseudomonadota > Gammaproteobacteria > Enterobacterales > Morganellaceae > Xenorhabdus > Xenorhabdus sp. PB30.3. Next base: position 5,124 of record NZ_CAWQMW010000195.1, read on the forward strand.
AGGAAGGGAAGGGGACAGTTATCCGTATTTTGCTGCCACTGACCTTGGCAATATTGGATGGCATGTCTGTCAAAGTGAATGATGAAGTCTTCATTTTACCCCTGAGTGCTGTGGTCAGTTCCTTACAGCCGCAGGAGGAAGATATTTATCCGCTGGCGGGAGATGAAAAACTATTGCAGGTGCGTGGTGAATATCTGCCATTGCTGGAACTGTATCGGATATTTGACATTCCGGGCGCAGAAACAGCACCGACGAAAGGCATTGCGGTGATTGTGCAGAGTGCGGGACGCCGTTATGCATTGCTGGTCGATAAACTGGTTGGGCAGCATCAGGTTGTTGTTAAAAATATCGAGAGCAACTATCGCAAAGTACCGGGTATTTCCGCTGCCACGATTATGGGCGATGGCAGTGTTGCTCTGATCATTGATATTCCTGCTTTGCAGAAACTTAACCATGAACAGTTGGCCGTGCGTAAGGCGGAATTTGCAAACAAAAAATAACCATTTTTTGTCATACCCGATGGATATATATCCAAAGATTTAAGTCACACACAATAGATAGAAGGTAACACAATGGCAGCCATAGACGAATTCAGTAAGTTATCAGGAGAAACAGCCGGAAAGGAATATCTGGTTTTCACTCTGGGTGATGAAGAGTATGGAATTGAAATACTGAAAGTGCAGGAAATCCGTGGTTATGATCAGGTCACCCGCATTGCCAATACGCCTGCTTTTATCAAAGGTATCACCAATCTGCGTGGTGTAATTGTACCTATTATTGACTTGCGGATTAAATTTTCTCAGGAAGATGTGACTTACAATGATAACACCGTGGTCATCATCCTGAATCTGCTTAACCGCGTTGTCGGGATTGTTGTTGATGGTGTATCCGATGTGCTTTCTCTGAAAGATGATCAAATTTGTCCTGCGCCGGAATTTGCCGTCACACTGTCAACAGAGTATCTGACCGGACTGGGTTCGATTGAAGAGCGTATGCTGATTTTGGTCGATATCGAAAAACTGCTTAACAGCGAAGAAATGGCTCTGGTGGATTCTGTCGCCAAAGAGTGATAAGTCAGGGCTGCCATTCTCTTAAACATAAAGAGAGTCACGCCAAATAACCGCGTGAAAAGGCAGCCCACTTTTGTTTTAGATCAAAAAAATGCAGTAAAAACTCAATTTTTTGTATTACGCGTAAAGTTCCCTTTAAGGATGCCGATAACACTGGCATAGCAATTTATTACACAAGGGAAGTCATGTTTAACCGAATGAAAATAGTGACGGGGCTAATCTCAGTCATAATCTTATTTGGTGCTCTGCAATTTATGTCTAGCGGCCTGTTTTTTAATTCCATAAAAAATGATACCAAGGCCTTTGATACGCTGGATGAACTGCGGCAGCGGCAAAAATTACTTGATGAAAGCTGGATCAACCTGTTGCAGGCCCGTAATAACCTGAACCGTGTTGGCATCATCTACATCATGCAAATGAACGGTGGTGAGAGCGATTACAAAATTGATGAGGTTTTGGCAGAGGCTAAGGTTAATTTAGCGCGTGCAGAACGCCGTTTTCAGCAATTTGAACAAATGCCGAACTTGTCTATACGCGATCCAGAGCGTATGCAGCGTTTGAAACAGACTCATAGTGTCTATATCAATGCACTTAAAGAGCTGGATGTATTGCTGGCAAAAAAAGAATTTAAAGCATTTTTTGCCCAGCCAACTACCATGTATCAGAACGCATTTGATACTGAATATCTCTTCTATCTGGGTCAGAATGAAAAACTGTATGAGCAGGTATCAGATGACGCTGATATAGCCTACCGTAACGTCATTATTAGCCTGATTTTTGTCTTTGTGCTGTTAATCGGTGTAATGACCGTGAGTTGGATTGGTTTACGCAAAGCATTAATTGATCCACTGAATAACCTGTTGGATTCTATTAAAGCCTTCTCAAGAGGTGACTTGACCAGAAAGATTGATGTCTCCGGTAATAATGAAATGGGGGTATTGTCAGTTGGTCTTAAGCACATGCAGGAAGAGCTGATCAATACCGTCAGAAGTGTTCATCACAGCACCGAAACCATCTATACCGGCACCAGCGAAATTGCTGCGGGTAACAATGATCTCTCTGCCCGTACTGAGCAGCAGGTTGCTTCACTGGAAGAAACTGCGGCCAGCATGGAAGAACTCACCGCAACTGTAAAACAGAATGCTGATAACGCCCGTCAGGCCAGTAATCTTGCTGATAATGCCTCCGAAATTGCCCGTAAGGGTGGCAAAGTGGTGGCGAACGTTGTGCAAACCATGCACGACATCGCTGACAGTTCACGCAAAATTTCAGATATCACCGGTGTGATTGATGCCATCGCCTTCCAGACCAATATTCTTGCTCTTAACGCAGCGGTAGAAGCCGCCCGTGCAGGTGAACACGGACGTGGTTTTGCCGTAGTTGCCGGAGAAGTCCGCAATCTGGCACAGCGTAGTGCCGAAGCTGCAAAAGAGATCAAATCACTGATTGAAGACTCTGTCAGCCGTACTGATACAGGGTCTGAGCTGGTGGAAAGTGCGGGTGAGACAATGAACAATATTGTCAACTCAGTGACCCGTGTAACTGACATTATGGGTGAAATTGCCTCAGCATCTGATGAGCAGAGCAGGGGAATAACCCAGGTTGGTGTTGCTATCTCTGAAATGGACAGAGTGACACAGCAGAACGCATCATTGGTCGAACAGTCTGCGGCAGCCGCAGCAGCTCTGGAAGAGCAGGCCATGATCCTGACCAAAGCTGTGGCAATATTTCAGTTACCGGAGCAGGCAGAAAGGAAGTTGCCTGAAAAAAGAAAACATGAAGTTTTATCGACGAGAAAATCGCCGACCCCTCCAGCTAATAAAACGAATCCTCCCGTGCTGAAGAAAGGCAGTGACGTGGAAGACCCATCTAATTGGGAAACATTCTAAAAAATAATAGCGATAACTACGGCTGCATAATGCAGCCGTTAAACGAGGTGATTACATGTTAGGCAGGCTTCGCATATCAACCAGTTTGTATCTATTACTGATGATGTTTTGTATTATGCAAATGATTTCCAGTGGTCTATCGCTGGGAATAATTTATACAGATCAGTCATATATCGAAAGAATTGATTTGGGAACTCAGCGCAGGGATAGCCTGGGCGTGAGTTGGACTGCATTATTGCAAACGCGTAACACTCTGAACAAAATCGCAATTGCTCAAAAAGTAGGGCAACCCAAAGAACAAATCGATGCAATGGAAGCATTGCTCAAACATTCATTAAATGAAGCAGAAAGAAGCTTTAACCAATTTACTTCTTTGCCTCAGGTAGGAAAGAATGAAAGAAGGGATGGTCTATTAACTGATCTTGATCGCGCTTATAGGGACTATTTCAGTGCTCTGAAAGAGATGAAAGAATTTCTTTATGGCGGCGATTTTCAGGCTTTTCTTGATCAGCCGACAGAAGAATATCAGCTCAAAATGGAGCTTGCATATAAACATTATATGCAGTACCTCAACAAGAATATTGAAGATACGGTAGAGAATGCCGCGTTCTACTATAAAGTTGCCGTTGCTATGTTCTTTGGTTCCATCCTGATGGTGTTTATTGTTGCTATGGCCGCTCACTGGTGGCTGAAACGTAACCTGCTCAGGCCTTTTGACAATATGAGAGCCTGTTTTCAGGATGTGGCAGAAGGGCGGCTGGATAAAGAAGTTGCTGTTACCACTGACGATGAAATCGGCGATATATTCAGAAAACTACGCGATATGCAGAGATCGCTGATTAAATCCATATCATCGGTGCGAGACAATACTAATCAGATGTATATCGGCATTCAGGAAATTACGCAGGGTAATACTGATTTATCCTCACGTACTGAAGAACAGGCCGCCTCTCTGGAAGAAACAGCAGCCAGTATGGAACAGCTGACCGTCACCGTTAAACAGAACGCAGAACATGCCCGTCAGGCCAGCGCTCTTGCTGTTGCCGCTTCTCAGACCGCAACAAAAGGCGGAGAACAGACCAGCAGTGTCGTTGCGACAATGGATGAAATTGCTAATAGTTCGAAGAAAATCAGTGCAATTATCAGCGTGATTGACGGTATTGCGTTCCAGACCAATATTCTGGCACTGAACGCAGCGGTTGAAGCAGCACGTGCCGGCGAACAGGGTAGAGGATTCTCTGTGGTTGCCGGAGAAGTACGCGATCTGGCGCAACGCAGTGCTGAAGCGGCAAAAGAGATCAAAATTCTGATTGATGAATCTGTTCACCGTGTTAATCAAGGTTCAGAGCTGGTGAATCATGCCGGACAAACTATGGACGAGCTGGTCAGATCGGTCAATCAGGTTACTGATCTGATGACTGAAATTGCGGCTGCTTCCGATGAACAAAGTCGTGGTATTCATCAGGTAGCTCAGGCTGTGAGCCAGATGGATCAGGTCACTCAGCAAAATGCCGCATTAGTGGAGCAATCCGCTGCTGCTGCATCTGCACTTGAAGATAAAGCAGATACATTGGTGAGAACCGTTGCTCAATTTGAACTGCCAAAAATGTCAGAATATGAGCACAACCATCAGGGATATACTGCATCAAAAATGACCGATGAGTATGCTGTAAATTAAGTACGCTGAGGTCAGATGAAATCCAACTTAACGGCTTCAAATACTGAAGCCACTGTACCGCTGAACTTTATGTTTCAGCGGCATACATTGTCGGATGCGCATTTTGAGCGTATCTGCCAATTTATTTACCAGCGGGCCGGGATTGTACTGGCAAAAAATAAACGAGAAATGGTTTACAACCGTCTTGTCAGGCGATTGCGTGTTCTGGGGTTTGATGATTTTGGTCAATATCTGTCGATTCTGGAACAGAACAGTCATAGCAAGGAATGGGAATTATTCGTTAATGCCCTGACAACTAATCTCACTGCGTTTTTCAGGGAAGCCCACCATTTTCCGATTCTTGCGGCACATGCCGGCAAAAAAAACGGGGGGACTTACCGTGTCTGGAGTGCAGCGGCTTCCACTGGAGAAGAGCCGTATTCCATCGCCATGACGTTATGTGATGCGTTAGGGCATCGTTCAAACCGGATAAAAATTATTGCCAGTGATATTGATACTCAGGTACTGGAAAAAGCCCGTCAGGGGATTTATCGGTTAGATGAACTACAGCATCTGAGTGACAGTCAAAAGAAAAAATACTTTTTCAAAGGTGTTGGTTTTTATGAAGGATATGCCAGAGTTCGCCCGGTGCTGACTGAAATGGTCAGCTTTCAGCATCTGAATTTACTGGATTCTGAGTGGGCACTTGAGGGTAAATTTGATGCAATTTTTTGTCGTAATGTGATGATTTATTTTGACAAAAAAACGCAGGAAAGAATTTTACGACATTTTGTCAATTTCTTAAAACCAGATGGTCTGCTCTTTGCCGGGCATTCCGAGAACGTTACTCAAATTAGCCGAGAGTTCTACTTGCAGGGACAGACCGTTTACGGTGTAGGTCAGGCAAGGAGGGGTCATGAATAAAATAACAGTTCTTTGTGTGGATGATTCGGCGCTGATGCGCCAAATCATGCGGGAAATTATCAATAGCCATCCTGACATGGAAGTTGTGGATTGTGCGCCTGATCCCTTTGTTGCCCGCGATTTAATCAAAAAGCATAACCCGCAGGTACTGACACTGGATGTCGAAATGCCGCGGATGGACGGAATTGATTTTCTTGAAAAACTCATGCGGTTGCGCCCTATGCCCGTAGTGATGGTTTCCTCCCTGACGGGAAAAGGTTCGGAAATCACATTAAAAGCACTGGAATTGGGCGCGGTGGATTTTGTGACCAAGCCGCAGTTGGGGATCCGTGAAGGAATGCTGGCCTATAGCGAGCTGATTGCTGAGAAAATCAGAGCGGCGGCGCAGGCAAAAGTCAGCACGATGAAACCTGTAGAGAAAATTGACGCTCCACTGAGTTTTAAACCACTGTTATCCAGTGAAAAATTGATCGCGGTCGGTGCCTCTACCGGAGGGACTGAAGCAATTAAAAACCTGTTACAACCTTTGCCTGTTACCAGCCCGGCACTCCTTATCACGCAGCATATGCCATCAGGTTTTACCCGCTCATTTGCCGAACGGCTCAATAAACTGAGCCAGATTACCGTTAAAGAAGCGGAAGATGGTGAACGGGTTCTGCCCGGTCATGCCTATATAGCACCGGGAGATCGTCACATGGAACTGTGCCGTAGCGGTGCAAACTACCAAATCATGACCAGCAGCGCTCCACCGGTGAATCGTCATCGCCCTTCAGTCGATGTTCTGTTCCGATCCGTGGCCAAATATGCCGGGCGTAATGCGGTGGGAGTTATCCTGACAGGAATGGGAAGTGATGGTGCAGCGGGTTTACTGGAAATGAAGAAAGCGGGCGCTTATACACTGGCACAAAGTGAAACGAGCTGTGTGGTTTTTGGTATGCCGCGGGCGGCAATCCAGCTGGGCGCTGTCGATGATGTGATGGATCTGCAAAAACTCAGCAGAACGATGCTGGCTAAAATCAGCACCGTGCAATCAGTTCGGATTTAGTCGGATCTGATTAAATTGAGTCATATTTAGGCCCGATGGATTTCAGATTACAGGATAGTAGCCTGAAAGATAAAGGGAATATTGAGTGTTAACTTTTACAGCACGATGCTGTCGAATGAACAAAATTTCAAGGAGTTTTTATGGCAAGTAAGGATTTAAGATTTCTGGTAGTTGATGATTTTTCAACCATGCGTCGGATTGTGCGTAATTTGCTGAAAGAACTGGGATTTAACAATGTTGATGAAGCACAGGACGGAGCAGAAGCCCTGACAAAACTTCGGACAGCTGAATTTGATTTTGTTATTTCTGACTGGAACATGCCTAACATTGATGGCCTGGAGTTACTGAAAACAATTCGTAGTGACAGTGAACTGGCTGCTTTACCGGTTCTGATGGTAACGGCGGAAGCAAAGAAAGAAAACATCATTGCAGCCGCACAGGCCGGAGCCAGTGGTTACGTTGTGAAACCATTTACTGCGGCAATTTTGGAAGAAAAGCTCAACAAAATATTTGAAAAGTTGGGGCTCTAAGGAGACAAAATGAGTGAAAATCCAGTCATGCCTAGAAGAGATGAGGCGATTACAACCAGTGAAATAATCAGTCGTATCGGGCAGTTAACAAGAATGCTGCGAGATAGTCTGCGTGAACTGGGATTGGATCAAACCATTGCTCAGGCGGCTGAGGCGATCCCTGATGCGAGGGAACGATTGAATTACGTTGTCCAAATGACGGCACAGGCAGCAGAAAGAGTGTTGAATTGTGTTGAAGTGGCTCAGCCCCGCCAGAATGAATTAGAAGCTTCTGCAAAATCCCTGACTCAGCGCTGGGATGAGTGGTTTGCAAACCCGACTGATTTAGAACTGGCCGGGGCACGTTCTTTGGTCACGGACACGAGAAATTATCTCAGTCTCGTACCGGAACATGCTGCATTTACCAATGCCCAACTACTTGAAATCATGATGGCACAAGACTTTCAGGATCTCACCGGGCAGGTAATCAAACGGATGATGGAAGTCATTCAGGAACTGGAAAAACAACTGGTTATGGTATTAATGGAAAATATACCTTCTGATCAGATGGCCAAAACGAAAAAAGAGAATGACAGTCTTCTTAATGGCCCACAGGTCAACCAGGACGGGGTTGGCGTTATCGCCAACCAAGAACAGGTTGATGATTTACTGGATAGTTTAGGTTTTTGATAACGAGTGATAATACTTTAAAGAACACCCTATTAATAATTTGGCAGGCGGCTTGCCTGCCAAAACTCAATTCCCTCATGGTGTTGTTTCATCAGTGTTTTTCCCTGATTTAGTTTTCCAATTGACATTACCGTTCAAGTTCTGTGAGAGCTAATTCCGCGACCTGTAGGGTGATTGGAGCTTCGTTATAGTGCATTCTTTTTTGGCGAGAAAGATGCCTGCTATACAACCGAGCGCTTTTCTTAGCGCCCGGACTTCTTAGGCAAATTTTAGTTAAATAACTGTGTTTGATAAATGGGTACCAGTGCCTGCGCTATAGGGTAAAATACACGAGGTTTTTCTTTACAACTTTCCGAAAGTGCAACATTTAGTTTCGATTGAGATGAATGTAAACCACTACATGCATTTTCGGTAGCTATAGCGTTTAGTTCTAATTCTGATGGTCCAATATCATCATAGTTTAATCTTCTATGTAATTGGTCATGTAATCGTTCAAAATATCCATCGTCAGCCCCCATTAATGGTGTGCTGGCGTTTGGTCCTCCTCGGGGAACGAGTGCTGTAATTGACTCTCCATAAACATGTCCAGCTTCTAGATCTATAGGATCCTGATGAGACCATTCAAAATCCCTCATATGTTCATTTGGATGGTGCAAACCTAAAGCATGACCAATTTCATGAGACATAACATAATAAACCAGCATGTTTGCAATTTGTTGATCTCCAATCCCTGAAGGCAATGCATCCCTGAATATATCGAATTCTTCATTTGAAAAATGCATCTGGTTTGATACAACAATGCCCGAAATATTAAAAAGTGGGTATGCGTAATGATTCATAATTTGATCCGGTAAGATTAACGTTGTCAGAGCATATATATTATGTTGCTGTAAAAAACCTTGCTGGTTATATTCTGGGTCTGTCTCTGCTCTGGAGAACCAAAAATTAACTTCAGCCGGTGGGCCTTGAGGGACTTCAGTAAGTGTAATGGGGATACCCCTTTGGGCTAAGCGCCGCCGCCACATATCGAATGCATGGCGTATTTCTGTCGCAGTATCAACAAGATAATTTCTTCCGCCATTAAAAATTGCAACCTGTCCTATATTACTTTCTATTAAATATCTTAGATGATTATTGTAATATCGGGCTGGACTATAGACTTGATCATCAATGGCATAAGAGCAAGCATGCCTGTTCGGGTTTGTACGGGCTGCGGGATCATAATCCTGAGTAGCAAAAACATTAGATGCTGAGAATAATAGAATTAATAAAATATACTTCATCTTAGACTCTCTTAATTTTTAAATTAAACCGTATTTATATTTTAATAAGTGGATTGAATTGAAGATGAAATGATATAAACACAAAATTTCAAAAATAGGATTTATTATTTAAAATAAAGTCTTATATATTAAATGTTATTAACATAGTAAGTGAAATATCGTTATAAACGAAGTGAATTATCGTTATAAACGAAGTGAATAGTGAATAGTGAATAAGTTGATATTTCTTTAAATGACCTATTGCAAGTTTGTACATTGGGTTATTGATTTAAAATAATTGCCTATTAATTTAAATCAGTAATCCAGCGACTTGAAGAAAGCTGATATCTGTTATCTATTATAGTACAGGAGTATTATTTGTGTTATTTTTTTAGAAAAATTTAAATGTTTCTTCTCTACAAGCATCATCGTGATGAATCATTATACATTATCAT
>NZ_CAWQMW010000196.1:0-14040 GCF_963895965.1 Xenorhabdus sp. PB30.3
TTATTTAACCAAACGAAAACTTAGTGATAACAGATAAAACCAAGTTCCTTTATCCAACTCATAGAACTATCTAAATTAAAATAAGACATAAAAACATCATTCCACAAGATAAATTTTGGAATAATTAAGTGATACTTGATTTTTTATTTTACTCATTTATAAATGCAAAAAATTAAATATACCACATTATAGTTATAATAGTTTTTTAATCTATCATTTATCATTTATTCGAATATATCCCATCAATCTGATTAATTTTTGTTTGGTTAGTTCCCATTGTTATTCCTCATCAGGAATACCGAAATGTACCGTTGCCTTTCTCTATCGCTAAAGTTTTTCCTCCATGATGCTACTGATGATTTTTCATTCATGAATTTATCTTTATTCACTCAAAATAAAAGGGAAACACTTTGTGAGTTAAGGCAATGTGTTTATTATTAATTTTCTAGAAAGGTGATTTCCATATTGATTATTATGAATACTTTTTTGATTTTGTTAAACTGAACCTATCATTTAATCTTAGCCTGTAAATCAAAGAAAACTATAACAATGCATTCCGCATTAAATTTGAGATTAGGAAGTATTTTATACCTTTGATATCTATTTTACATATATAAAATATTTCTATATTTTATATACTCATGACAAGGTAGATAACTCTATCCCTAGGGTAGTAGAACATCATATTACCTATTTTTTAACTTAGATTCGTCTAATAATCGTAATTTCGCTTAAGTACAGAAAAATGCATAAAATGAAAATTTATCTAACTTTCATTAGATACCATAAAGTTTAAAAATAGCATTTACATGTTACGGTTAAATACCAATCAAAGTGCACTTTCACACTAAATTTTTACCTTTAAAAACTCACAAGTTAGAGCATTTATTTTCACCGGTAAGAAAAAGAAAATAACTCATCGCCTACTTTTATAACAATATCATTGTTAATGATTCCAATTCGTATTGATAGCATTTACTACGATCTTAAAAAAGGATTTTACGAGATATTTTGCGATCCATTTTTGCCAAAATGACAATATTCTCTATGGAGAATTTCATGTTTTGCTTAAAATCGATTCATTCTGTTGGAATATTCAGCATTAGTTCGAAAAGAAATTAGGAGTGAAACCAAAGAGCGTTATTGAGTGTATACATAATGGATTTCAAGATACGTCGCGGCGGCAAGGGAGTTCATCCCCGGGAGCATAGGTAACTATGCAACTGGGGTGAACGAACGCAACCAACAAAGAAGCAACGTGAAAGACAAAGTGTATCTATCGTTAAACCTGCATATTCATTACTTCGTGGTACGCACTGACCAGCTTGTTTCTGACCTGAATACCCATTTGCAGTGAAATAGTGGCTTTCTGCATATTGACCATCACGTCATTCAGTTCCACGCCCGGTGTGCCCAGTGTGAAATCCTGTGCTTGTTTCGCTGCTTCTACGCGGGACAGATTTATTTTTTCTACTGCGGCGGTGAGCTGGCTGGCAAAGCCGCCTTTTACCGGCATAGGCTTAGCAATACTTGCTGCCTGTAATGCCTGCGTCTGCATCTGTTGCAGTACACCTTCAATTGCCTGAATTGACATAAAAACCTCGTGTTAAATCACCCTATTGATTACGTGATTAAATGCCATATTAGCCGTGGGCTGGTTGGCAGTTTTTTCAGGCTGCCACCGTAACATAGCCCTTTCAAACTAAAGCGGGTAATTAACGTAAAAATTCGAAGCTTATTGTGCCATTAAAAGATGTGTGAACAGCGAATAATGACGGGATTAATTATATCTATTGTATTTAAGTTGCATCACGGCGGCAAATTAAGCAATTCCCGGTGACACAGATAACGATGTCACTGAGGCGGATGCAGTCAGCAAAGAGGCAATTTGTAATAAAATGAAAGGTATAGAGATAGTTTTTTCGCTTGCGTATGGGGAGTCTGTTTTGTTACGCCACGCTTTTAGTATTCATGTTGACCAGCAAGGCAAGGATCGTCTATGAGTGCAGCAACAACCGACGCTGAGAATCCACAGAAGGGTTTCAGCGCTATCATCAACAGGATAAAAGCTGATCCAAAAGTTCCATTATTAGTTGCTGGCTCTGCTGCCATCGCTATTATCGTCGCCCTTTTTCTCTGGTTGCGCAGCCCTGATTATCGGGTGCTTTACAGCAATCTGAGTGATAAGGATGGCGGCGAGATCGTTACACAATTAACTCAAATGAATGTCCCTTACCGGTTTGCCGAAAACGGCGCTGCCATCATGATACCTACTGATAAGGTGCATGAAATCAGGCTGAAACTGGCACAACAGGGCTTACCGAAAGGTGGCGCTGCGGGTTTTGAGTTGTTGGATAAAGAAAAGTTCGGCATCAGCCAGTTCAGTGAGCAGGTTAATTACCAGCGTGCGCTGGAAGGTGAGTTGGCGCGCACTATCGAGTCTCTCGGCCCGGTGCAAAGTGCCCGCGTTCATCTGGCATTACCAAAGCCTTCCCTGTTTGTCCGTGAGCAAAAATCACCTTCTGCTTCCGTAACAGTAGGGTTGTTGCAGGGTCGTGCTCTGGATGAAGGGCAAATCAATGCCATTGTCCATATGGTTTCAAGCAGTGTGGCCGGATTGCCGCCAAGCAATGTCACTATTGTGGATCAGGCCGGACGCCTGCTGACTCAATCCGATGCCAATGGGCGGGATTTGAATACCACCCAGTTGAAGTACATACAGGAAGTCGAAAACCGCTTCCAGCATCGCATTGAAACCATTCTGGCACCTGTTGTCGGTCGTGGTAATGTTCATGCTCAGGTCACCGCGCAAGTCGATTTTTCCCGCCGTGAAGAAACTGCGGAAGAATATAAGCCTAACCAGCCACCGAATCAGGCAGCCGTCCGTTCTAAACAGACCAGTGCCAGCGAACAAAGTGGCGGGCCGTTGGTAGGTGGTGTTCCGGGAGCGCTGTCGAATCAGCCAAGTGCCGCACCAAGTGCGCCAATTGAGAAACCAAAAGGTAATGGTGACGACAAATCTGCTCAGGGGCGCAATGGCAATAACAGCTATGAGCGCATGATCAGTAATAACCGCAATAATCGTCATGATGAAACCATCAACTATGAAGTGGATCGCACTATCCGCCATACCCAGTTACAGGCTGGTGGCGTGGAGCGTCTCTCTGTTGCGGTTGTGGTCAACTATGCCACTGTTCAGGGTGAGAATGGCCCGGAAACTCAGGCACTGACACCAGAGCAGTTATCCCAGATTGAGTCACTGACCCGTGAGGCAATGGGCTTTTCTGCCGACCGTGGTGACAGCCTGAACGTTGTCAACACGCCGTTCAATAATACCGCCGAAGTGATAGAAACGCTGCCGTTCTGGCAACACCCTGTCCTGCTGGAGAAATTATTGGAGCTGGGCCGTTGGTTACTGTTAGCACTGGCTGCATGGCTGCTGTGGCGCAAGATGGTCGTGCCGCAAATTGCCAGAAAACGTGCTGCGGAAAAAGCCGCACTGGAAGCGCAGAAGAAACAGAATAAGCCTGCGACTGAATCCAATGCTGAAATGGATGAAAAAGTGCGCCGTCAGTTGGCTCGCCAGCGTGTCAATGCTGAGATTCAAAGCCAGCGTATCCGTGAACTTGCGGAAAAAGATCCTCGCGTAGTTGCGCTGGTGATCCGCCAATGGATGAGTAACGAACAATGAGTCTGACCGGAACAGAAAAAAGCGCCATCATGTTAATGACTCTGGGAGAAGATCAGGCGGCTGAGGTGTTCAAGCACCTGAACTCCCGGGAAGTACAACAATTAAGTATTGCAATGGCGGGGATGAAACAAGTCTCCAACCAGCAACTGGCTGAAGTCATGGCCCAGTTTGAGGAAGATGCTGAGCAGTACGCTGCTCTGAGCATCAATGCCAACGACTATCTGCGCAGTGTGCTGGTGAAAGCACTGGGCGAAGAGCGGGCTTCCAGCCTGCTCGAGGATATCCTTGAATCACGCGATACCACAACCGGTATCGAAACACTCAACTTCATGGAGCCGCAGGCAGCGGCTGACATGATCCGCGATGAACATCCGCAGATCATTGCCACGATTCTGGTTCACCTGAACCGTGGTCAGGCCGCAGATATTCTCGCCATGTTTGATGATCGTCTGCGTAATGACGTCATGCTGCGTATTGCCACCTTTGGTGGTGTTCAGCCAGCCGCACTGGCCGAGCTGACCGAAGTTCTGAACAACCTGCTGGATGGTCAGAATCTGAAACGCAGCAAAATGGGTGGTATTCGTACTGCGGCTGAAATTATCAACCTGATGAAGAGCCAGCAGGAAGAGAGCGTTATCGATGCTGTCCGTACTTATGACGGCGAACTGGCACAGAAAATCATCGATGAAATGTTCCTGTTCGAAAACCTTATCGGCGTGGACGACCGCAGTATCCAGCGTCTGTTGCAGGAAGTTACTACCGATTCGCTGTTGGTTGCACTGAAAGGCTGCGATCAGGCACTGCGCGATCACTTCCTCAACAATATGTCGCAGCGTGCTGCTGAAATTATGCGTGATGACCTGGCAACCCGCGGTCCGGTTCGTATGTCTCAGGTGGAAGCTGAACAGAAAGCCATTCTGCTTGTGGTTCGTCGTCTGGCCGAAAACGGGGAAATGATCCTGAATGGTGGTGATGATACCTATGTCTGATAATTCAAATAATGGAAACTGGCAGCGATGGCTGCCGGGTGAATTGACTCCGTGGGAAACATTACAAGCGAAACTGGAATCATCGGATGAGATACAGGAGCTTACCGAACAGGAGCGTTTACAAGAGCAGGCCAGAATACTCGACGAACTGAAGGAACAGGCGCGTCAGGCAGGTCAGGAGCAAGGTGTTGCTGAAGGTCATGTTCGTGGATATGAGCAGGGTGTTGAAGAAGGCCGGAAAGCCGGATTTGAACAGGGACTCAAGGAAGCCGCGGAACAACAGCAGGTTGTCATTGAACAGTGGAAAGATCTGTTGAGTGATTTCAGTCATTCACTGGATGGTCTGGATACGGTTGTTGCATCACGCCTGATGCAGCTTTCCCTGACGGCCGCTCACCATATTCTCGGTCAGCCGGCGGTGTGTGACGGCACTGCCCTGCTGAACCAAATCCGTGAATTTATTCAGCAGGAACCCATGTTCAGTGGCAAACCTCAATTGCGTGTTCATCCGCAAAATATTCCACTGGTTGAACAACAACTGGGCGAGATACTGGCTCTGCATGGCTGGCGTCTGGTTGCAGATAATAAACTGCATCCGGGAGGCTGTAAGGTCAGCGCTGATGAAGGTGATCTGGATGCCAGTCTGGCAACGCGATGGCATGAAATGTGCCGTCTGGCGGTATCAGGAGAACTGTGATGACTGCGAGACTTGGGCGCTGGCTGGCGACATTAGATTGCATGGAAAAACGTCTGGAAAAAACGCCGAAAGTACGTCGTTACGGACGTCTGACCCGCGCCACGGGTCTGGTACTTGAAGCCACAGGTTTACATCTGCCACTGGGAGCAACTTGCCTGATTGAACGGCAAAATGGCAACACCCTTGAAGAAGTCGAAAGTGAAGTCGTCGGCTTTAATGGTGAAAAATTGCTGTTAATGCCTTTGGAAGAACTTGAAGGCATTGTGCCGGGTGCCCGTGTCTATGCACGTGCTTATGGTGAAGAAGCGGGTGGTGGACGGCGTTTACCTCTGGGGCCGGAATTACTCGGCAGGGTGCTGGATGGTGCAGGTCGCCCTCTCGATGGTTTACCTGCCCCGGATACCGGATATCGCGCCCCCTTGACCACACCACCCATCAACCCCCTGCAACGTACTCCCATCAGCGATGTACTGGATGTGGGTGTACGTGCCATTAATGCTCTGCTGACCGTCGGGCGCGGGCAGCGAATGGGGTTATTTGCCGGTTCTGGTGTCGGTAAAAGTGTGCTCCTTGGCATGATGGCCCGTTATACGCAGGCAGACGTTATTGTGGTCGGCCTGATTGGTGAACGTGGCCGGGAAGTTAAAGATTTCATTGAAAATATTTTAGGTGAAGAAGGACGAGCCCGTTCTGTAGTTGTTGCTGCACCTGCTGACGTTTCGCCATTACTGCGAATGCAGGGAGCTTCCTATGCAACCCGTATAGCAGAAGATTTTCGTGATCGCGGGAAGCATGTGTTGCTGATTATGGATTCTCTTACCCGTTACAGCATGGCGCAGCGTGAGATTGCGCTGGCAATTGGTGAGCCTCCGGCAACCAAAGGTTATCCCCCTTCTGTGTTCGCTAAATTACCGGCATTGGTAGAACGGGCGGGGAATGGTGTCAGTGATGGCGGTTCAATAACCGCATTTTATACCGTCCTGACCGAAGGTGATGACCAGCAAGACCCGATTGCTGATTCAGCCCGGGCTATTCTGGACGGTCATATTGTCCTGTCCCGTGCTCTGGCTGAATCCGGGCATTATCCGGCTATCGATATTGAAGCATCAATCAGCCGGGCCATGACCTCCCTGATTGATAATACCCATTATCGACGGGTGCAACATTTTAAACAGCTGCTTTCCAGTTACCAGCGCAACCGGGATCTGATTAATGTCGGTGCTTACGCTGCCGGTAGTGATCCTTTGCTGGACAGGGCAATTGAGTTGTATCCACATATGGCTCAGTTCCTGCATCAAAGTATTGAGGAACGCAGTGAATACGATGCAGCATGTGCCCAACTGCAACAGTTATTACCAAGTTAAGACCGCAACTTAACTATACCCGATGGATTTCGGGTTGCATCTCGGCGGCAAGGGAATGACAAATTCGTCAGAAACGAATTTGCCCAGCCAAAGGCAGCCTGAAAGACGAAGGGTATAAAACGCTGAGGATAGACATGCAACAACACTCCCCTCTTGTGACTTTGCGCGAACTTGCTCAGGACGCAGCGGAAAAAGCCGCGACTCAACTGGCACAGATACGACAAAGCCATCAGCAAATGGAGCAACAACTCACGGCGTTAATGAGTTATCAGGATGAATATCGTACACGTTTGAACGACACACTAAGCAGCGGCATGTCCAGCTCGACCTGGCAGAATTACCAGCAGTTTATGAAAACACTGGAAATGGCAATCGAGCAACACCGATTACAGCTCAACCAATGGAAAAAACGGCTTGAGCAGGCTATGTCGCAATGGCAGGAAAAACAGCAGCGTCTGAACGCGTTTGATACGCTGCAACAACGGGCAGAACATAGTTTGAAGTTACACCAGAATCGCATGGAGCAAAAACAAATGGATGAGTACGCACAACGTGGTGCACAACGGAGAATGAAACAATGAATCTCACTCTTTTGCCTACTGATTTAACACTTGAAAAAAGTGTGGGAAAAAATCAGCAAGCACTGAACTCCTCTCAGGGCAGTAACCCCCCTAAAGAGCAGGCGACTGAATTCGGCCAGTTTCTCAGTGCAGAACAAAAAACCTCTGTTCAGACCGCTAAAAATCGCACAGATGGCAGCAATAGCGAATCTGGAGAGAAACATTCCACTGATAACCGGGATGAAGAAAAGTTATCTTCTTCGCTGGCTGTTTCTGGTCAGGTCGCCAGACTGGATCAATCTTCGGCTTCAGGCGCTTTTGCATCCGACAATGATGCAGAATTCACCTTATCCGAAGAGGATGATCTTCTGTCTGCTGAAATGTTAATCAATGCGATGCCTATTCAGCTGGCGGGATTAATCAGCCATCGTCCGACCGGCGAGGGTTCAGAAAGCTCAGATGATTTACTGCGCACTGAAAACAGCCTTGAAGATACATTATCCGACAGAAAACTATCCGGTAAAAAGACTAAAGCCGATATGGCGCTGATGGCGACAGATCCGGCTGAAGAAAATGATTTAGATAGTGATATCCGTTCTTTTACTCCACAGCATACAGCCTCGGCCACAAACCGTGCGGCTCTGGCAACAGCTACCGGAAAAGTAAAAGCCACTGCTAACGGCACTGAGCAAAATTCAGAGTCATCTGTTAGCGGAAAAGGAGATATCGGGAAGGCGTTCCTATCAACACAAGGAGCATCAGCACTGGCTTCAGCTTCTGCGGAAACATCCTCTTCGAGTGCGCCACACAATCTGTTCAGTGCTCCCCTGCTCGCGACAGGCCACCAGACTAACGGGCAGTTCCAGCTGAATAGTGCTCCCGCACCTTTACTGAGCGCTCACCTCGGCAGTGAAGAGTGGCAGCAGCAACTCAATCAGCAGGTACTGTTTTTTAACCGGAACGGGCTGCAACAGGCAGAATTACGCTTACATCCACAGGAGCTGGGTGCCCTGCATATCCGCATGAATGTTGAAGATAATCAGGCACAGCTGCATTTTGTTTCTGCACATCAACATGTTCGTGCCGCTTTGGAAGCCGCTCTGCCTAACCTTCGCCATTCACTGGCGGAAAACGGCATTCAGCTGGCTGAAAGCAGTGTGGGTAGTGATACATCAGGAAACTGGCAACAGGAACAGGCCGCCGACCCTCAACAGCATGCCAATACCGGTAGCCATACTGAAAACCATAGAGCATTGGCAGTAACACAGGCACCGACAACTCATGAACCCACAATCCGGCTAACCCCTCAGCAACTGGCTTCAAGCCGGGGAGGCGTTGATATTTTCGCCTGATTATCTGCCTGATTTCATCATTTGCTATCAGAACACTGCAAAAAAATGAAACTGAGCCGATAACAAACGAGTGAGTTAATGGTTTTTTCCGCGCTTTTTCCTGCCATTGCCGGAACAAAGACGCGGGATAATTGATGTTGAATTTGTTGGATAAGGAACTCCGCCACGGAATGCGCGGTGCCTTACTCCACTACAGAAAACAGGAATTTGTCTGTCCATGTCTGATTATAGCTACGAGCGTAAGCGCACAAAAACAATTTGGATGATACTGCTAATACTGATTGCCGTATTTAGTACCGCCATCGGAGGATATAGCTGGTGGACAATGAAGCAATCCGGCAATAACAGTACAGAAAAAGCCAAAATCATAAGTACTCCGGTATTCATGACACTGGAACCTTTTACCGTCAATCTGATAGACAACGAAGATCACTTTGATCGCGTTTTGTATGTCGGCGTGACGCTGCGTCTGTCTGATGAAATAACTCGTCAGCGCTTCCATGATTACCTTCCTGAAGTTCGTAGCCGTATGCTGCTGTTACTATCCCGCCAGAGATCAACTGATCTGGCAAAAGATGACGGCAAAGTACGTTTAGTGGAAGACATTAAACAGACACTGAGCCCAACACTGATCCCCGGTGAACCTGATCAAGAGATCACCGATGTGTTGTTTACTACGTTTATTCTGCGATAATCACGATGAGTGACAATATTCTTTCACAGGCAGAGATCGATGCTCTGCTCAATGGTGACAGTGCTGCTGCGGATGACGTAGAACAAACTACGTCGTCAGTGGAAAGTGAGGTTCGTCCTTACGATCCACATACACAGCGCCGTGTTGTACGCGAGCGTTTGCAGTCACTGGAAATCATCAATGAACGCTTTGCCCGCCAATTCAGGATGGGGCTGTTTAACATGCTGCGCCGCAGTCCGGATATTACGGTCGGTGCCATTAAAATTCAGCCTTATCATGACTTTGCCCGCAATCTGGCCGTGCCGACCAACCTCAATCTGGTTCACCTGAAACCGTTGAGAGGAACCGCACTGTTCGCTTTTGACCCCAGTCTGGTTTATATCGCCGTTGATAACCTGTTTGGTGGTGACGGACGCTTCCCGACTAAAGTGGAAGGCCGTGAATTCACCTATACCGAACAGCGGATCATCAATCGGATGCTGAAACTGGCACTGGACGCCTATCGTGACGCATGGGATTCCATCTTTAAGATTGACGTGGAATATGTGCGCTCTGAGATGCAGGTGAAATTCACTAATATCACGACTTCCCCTAACGATATCGTGGTCACCACGCCATTTACGGTGGAGATTGGTGACCTGTACGGGGAATTCAACATCTGTATTCCGTTTGCCATGATTGAACCCCTGCGTGAACTGCTAACAAATCCTCCGGTGGAAAATGTACGGCAGGAAGACGGGCAGTGGCGTGACATTCTGGTGAAACAGGTTCAGAACTCAGAACTGGAACTGGTGGCAAATTTTGCTGATATTCCCCTGCGGTTGTCAAAAATTCTCCAGCTAAAGCGCGGCGATGTTTTGCCGATTGAAAAGCCTGAACGTCTGATCGTTCACGTTGATGGTGTGCCGGTGCTCACCAGCCAATATGGAACACTCAACGGGCAGTATGCCCTGCGCGTTGAACACCTGATTAACCCTGTTTTAAATGCTCTGGATGAGGAAAAGCCCAATGAGTGATGCTAAACAACCCGCAGATACCAGCTTGACTGAAGAATCGTGGGCAGAGGCGCTGGAACAACAGGCTGCACAGCTTGCCTCTGACAGCGGCTCGTCAATTTTTGAAAGCCTTGAACCGCAGGATGCGCTTTCCCAGCTTTCTGATATTGACCTGATTATGGATATTCCCGTTAAGCTCTCTGTTGAGCTGGGACGCACCAAAATGACTATCAAACAACTGCTGAAACTTTCTCAGGGTTCCGTTGTTTCGCTTGATGGTCTGGCTGGTGAGCCACTGGATATCCTGATCAACGGCTATTTGATTGCACAAGGAGAAGTGGTCGTCGTATCCGATAAATACGGTATCCGTATTACGGATATCATCACACCTTCTGAGCGCATGCGTCGCCTGAGTCGTTAACCATGATGGCGAACCAGCCTTCTCTTCATACTTCTTTCCAAAGTGGTGCGGCATCAGATGCCGCACCGATTGGTACAGCAGTAACACATGCCCCTCCCCTTTCTGCCGGTCAGACACTGATGCAGGTCAGTAGTGCTCTGGGCGGGATCCTGTTACTGATATTTTTCATAACTTGGTTGATCCGTCGTCTGGGACTCGCTCCTGCCAAAAATAAAAATCATCGGTTACTCAATGTAAAAGCAAGTTGTTCACTTGGGGCAAAAGAGCGGATTGTCGTGGTTGAAATCGAGGACAGCTGGCTGGTACTGGGTGTCACACCTCAACAGATCACTATGTTACATCAGTTACCTGTACCACCTGATGACACGGAAAAGGAAACCGTGCTCAAGACACTTCCTTTCGGTCAGTTATTAAAAAATAAGCTTCAGCGAAAAACCAGGAACGACAGGGACGGCGATGAACAATAGAGTTTTCCTTATGATAGGCAATCAAATAAAAAGCCGGAAATTCGCCGCACATATTTCTCCGGCGCGTCTGGCAGCTGTGTTTATGGCGCTATTACTGCCACTGTTTCCCATGAATGCAGCAGCAGAGTTACCGGGCATCATCAGTCAGCCGCTGGCAAATGGCGGTCAAAGCTGGTCATTGCCGGTTCAGACCCTGATTTTCATTACTGCACTGGGATTTATTCCCGCTGCACTGCTGATGATGACCAGTTTTACCCGCATCATCATTGTACTGGGCCTACTGCGTAATGCACTGGGAACACCTTCTGCCCCACCGAATCAGGTAATGCTGGGCTTAGCGTTATTTATGACTTTTTTCATTATGGCCCCGGTATTCGATAAGGTTTATCAGGATGCCTATCTGCCTTTCAGTGAAGACAAAATCACGCTGGAAACGGCACTGGAGAAAGGTTCCCAACCTGTGCGCCAGTTTATGCTGCGTCAGACCCGGGAAAACGATCTGGCACTGTTTGCCCGTTTGGCGAATCAGGAAGCATTTGAAACTGCCGATTCTGTCCCGATGCGGATTCTGGTTCCGGCTTTCATTACCAGTGAACTGAAAACAGCGTTTCAGATTGGTTTTACGCTTTTCATTCCTTTCCTGATCATCGATTTGGTTGTTGCCAGTGTTTTGATGGCTCTGGGGATGATGATGGTTCCTCCCGCCACAATATCGCTGCCATTCAAACTGATGCTATTTGTTCTGGTGGATGGCTGGCAATTATTGCTTGGTTCGTTGGCGCAAAGTTTTTACGTCTAACAGAACTTTTCTTAAAAAGATCGAAAACGGTTTGAAAAATTATGACTCCAGAATCGGTAATGGCACTTGGTGTTGAAGCAATGAAAGTCGCATTGGCGCTGGCCGCGCCATTGCTTTTATCTGCTTTGATATGTGGTTTAGTGATCAGTATGTTGCAGGCAGCGACACAAATAAACGAAATGACGCTGTCGTTTATTCCTAAAATTCTGGCCGTTGTTGTCACAATTATCGTTGCCGGCCCGTGGATGCTCAATCTGTTGCTGGATTACATGCGCACACTTTTCAGCAGTATTCCTACGATTATTGGTTAATCATGATCCCGTTTGACAGTGAAACACTTTCCCGCCTCGTCAGTGATTTTTTCTGGCCACTGGCGCGCCTTCTGGCATTGTTCAGCATCGCCCCGATTTTCAGCGAAAAGCAGATGCCGATAAAAGTCCGCATCGGGCTGGCATTAGTGATCACCGCCTTACTGGTTCCCGGTATTCCGTCTCCCCAAATTCCGATCTTTTCCGTTGCCGGAATTTGGGTTCTGATCCAGCAAGTGCTGATTGGCGTTGCTCTGGGGTTAACTATCCAGATTGCCTTTGCTGTGGTGCGTCATGCCGGTGAAGTTCTGGGGCTACAGATGGGGCTATCTTTCGCCACATTTTTTGATCCGACCGGTGGCCCGAATATGCCAATTTTGGCGCGTATTCTGAATATGTTGATGATGCTGTTGTTTCTGGCTTTTGACGGGCATTTATGGATATTATCCATTCTGGCTGATACCTTCTATTCCATCCCTATTCAGACTACCCAGTTAAACCCAAAAAGTTTTCTGTTACTGGCGCAAAGTGCCAGCCTGATATTTATCAATGGCATGATGCTGGCAATGCCACTCATTACTTTACTGTTAGTTCTGAACTTCTCGTTAGGTATGCTGAACCGCATGACGCCTCAACTTTCCGTGTTCGTAGTTGGCTTTCCCCTGACGCTGACAGTCGGCATTTTCACCCTCTCCCTGCTGTTCCCGATGCTGGTGCCATTTACAGAACGGTTATTCAGTGAAATGTTTGATCGTCTGGCAGTGATTATTAATTATATGGTGCTGTAAAGAGCACCATTTTTATGCTGCTAGAGAAAAATATTACTTATTCAATTCTATCGTTTTTATTTATAAATTTTGTTAGTTTAGTAATATTTAAGACGATACTATTGGTAATTTTTATTTTTCTCTCACATGCAGAATCATAAACAACAACCAACTATTTTAGATAAATAAAACAGGCTACGCTTTTGCGTAGCCTTAGTTCTAATAATGAAAATTATTTTTAATTTTTACTAAGTGGATTCAATATTAATTTATGCTTAAACGTAGAATAACCAACAAGCAATCCGTTAGCATCATATATAGAAAAATGTCCTTGGTAGTCTTGGCTTTTTACATCTCCAACAGACATTACTTCACTTCTCCAATAGTTGTTTTTAATTTTTACAACCTCTATCTCTTGCTCATCATCATTTTTTATGTATGGCAATTTTACAGACTTAACATTTAGCTCTGGTTTAGACATTATTTGAGTGTTGTTTCCAATCGCTTTATATTTAGTCAAAACAGCCGAGTAATAACTTTTATAACTTGGTAATCTAATCACACTCCAATAAATAGAGTCTCCACGCAATACATTATCAAGGGTCAGGCGGACTCCACCATTATCTACAAGCATCTGTTTATCATCTAAAATTAATGTATGAAGCATATCTGTAGAGATTTCCCCTGGGGTATCTACATCCTTAGAATATCTCAGCTTTGAAACAATATTATCGAGATCTAGTGCGAGATACAACATGAAATTATTATTCATTATAGCATCCTCATATAAAAATGGAAAAATATTGAATCAACAAGCGACTTACACAATTCATTATACTGAGGAAAAATAAAATAAAAACATCAAAAAAACAATCCCATGACAAAGATAACTTTATCATAAAAAATAATTTTAAATATCCAAAAACAAACCATGTG
>NZ_CAWQMW010000197.1:0-14017 GCF_963895965.1 Xenorhabdus sp. PB30.3
GGTATAAGTGCTATAATTAAAAACACACACAACAAAGTTAAGTTTAAACAAAATCAAACAAGGAAAATATTATGAGATTTAATAATATATTTAAAACCATTGTGTTTTTATTAGCATTTTCAGTTGGCTCTGCCTCTGCTTTTGATACATTCGGTTGCATCCCTGGTCAGGAGATAATGGAGGGATATGTAAATACAATTTACTATGACTATGACTATAAAGATATTTTTTTTACTCTAACGAATGCACCTCATAATGAAATAGCGGTACGATCAGAAGATGAAAAAATTAATAATGAACAAAGAGATATGGCTCTTCGATTATTAATAGACGCAAGAAATAACGATCATCAAGTTAGTTTTGTCTGTAAGAATGGAGCTGCCAGATATATATTAACATATTACTCAACAACCACCGACTAAAGTCGGTGGTTTTAACCTTTCATATGGAAAAATAAAAAAATACATCATCATTATTTATAAAATTATCTAAAAAAATAAACACCATTATCATTAAGATTGACAATTTAATACAGCTATAATAGTAACAAATAATTTACCCGAAACTTTTTAATATCATACCGTATTTCTCTATTCATTATGATATAAAAATGGCCCACCAATGTGAGCCATTTTTATTACTTAAATAAAACTATCAAACCAGTCTGGATTTGCCCGTTGTCGTATCCGACCAGGCCATCATAATGGAAGATTGTGTTTGTCCATCCAGTGCATCAATAAAGCCACTGTCACCGATTGTTGGTGCAAAGCCGCTCATTGCCTGAATCAGTGAATCCACTGCATTGGCAGAAAGCGCGATATATTCACGCTCACCGTGAGTATTTTGATCGCCCATTCGGGTAACAATATCCGCACGGTTGCCATTGAAGTAATCCGTAAAAGTCACAAAGCCGATTGCTTCAAACTGCCCCTGTTCAGAACTGTCTTCCACATGGCGGTTAGTGAGCATCACCAGATCGTAACCGCTGCGCTGGAGCCATAAATCCTGCCAGTTGAGTTCATTGAAGACAATCTTGTCACCGCGTTTAATATCTTCAACCACGTTATCGATCACGTCTCCGCTGATCACATAGCTATTCACGCCAGCGCCGCCTTTAAAGCGGTTCTGGTATCCTCCCAGCACCAGCAAGTCATCGCCATCACCGCCGTCAAACTGGCTGAACTTGGAGATAACATCCGCAATCAGATGATCATCACCGGCTCCGCCGTTAATCAGTGCATGGTAACCCATTAGTTTTATGGCATCGTTACCTGCCCCGCCATCGATCCGGTTATAGTTGCCGAAAACCGTGGCAAAATCATGATCATCACCCAAGTCAGCCTGATTATTGTTACCGATAGCAACGACATAATCCTGACCTTCTCCGCCTTCAATACGGTTGAAGTTACCGGAAGCCACAATGTAATCATGCCCTTTACCGGTTTCGATGACTCCGCCTTCACCAAAGGCAAAGACCTGATCATCACCCTCTCCCATGTAAGCGTAGTTTATGCGGCCTGCAACTACGGCAACATCATTGCCCTGACCACCAAACATGATGTTTTCGCGCCCCATCAGAACACCGGTGTCGTCACCTTCACCGCCAGTGAAAATATTGGAGGTTCCCAGAGCATAATAAACATCATCACCACGACCGCCCCAGAAGTTGTTGTTATCGCCCAGATAAGCGCCCAGATCTTTGCCGTCTCCGCCCCAGTTAAAGTTATAGTTACCGAGGGAAACATGGATGTCGCCATCCCCTTGCAAATGGCCGCTGGTACGCAGGAAATCAAAGGTTTTTTCCTGCATATGCAGCAGATCATCAGTCAGGTTCTGTTTCAGATTAGAAACCAGATCTTTCATCTCTTCCTGCTTATCCTGCTTCAGCAGGGTTGCAAACAGATTTGGCAAATTGAGGGAATTAAAGCCGAAAGTGCGCTCTGATTGTGTATTCTCTTCACTGATATTTTCAGCTGACGCAATCTGTTCTGTCGGGGCTTTTTCTTTGATGCCATGACTTTCAAGGAACGAACTCACTCCGTCTGCACCGACTGCCAGATTGGTTTTCAGGCCATTAAGCAGTGTTTCCGGATCAACAAATGCCGACAACTGGTTGCCACTGAATTCACTGATTACCTCCAGCATTTCCCGCAAAATGGCAACGCCGTCTACTGACTGATTTGTTCGGGAGATGATAGTCCCATCTGCGGTGTAGTCCACACCAAAGATATCACCCAGTGTGGTATCAGCATTCACGCTGGCAAGGTTTCTCAACAGCTTATTCTTAAGCTGACGAGGCAGATCCGCCGGATTAAAGGTGAATGTGGTTTTTGCTATTCCTGTTGAGGTGTATTGCTGAGTCATCAGGCCAAACAATGATCCAAGGTTAATATCCAGAATCGAATGAATATTGTCGCCGAACATCAGGTTCCAGTTACCGGTTGTTACCTGAATATCCGCACCCTGACCACCAACGGCAAAATTGAAGGCCAGTTTTTCATTCATCTGGCGGAGTTTATTGGCTCTGCTGAGGTTACCCATTTCTGGTTTATTCCCTGCACCACTCAGCCATTGGTTATATTTCTTGTTCAGTGTGCTTTCAATATCGCTCTTCAGGCCGCGACCACTGCGTTTATACTGAGAATCGAGATCCGTCAGCGATGTGTAATCCACGCTGCTGGTCATATCCAGCCCTGACATATCCTGTAGGTATTTCTTCACGCTTTCGGTTGTCCACTGTGCTTCCTGCTCAGATAACCAGTCAGAAGTGGAATACGAACCGGCAATGTTTTGCAGAATGCCCGAGACGCGGGAAACATTGTCAAACGGGTTAAGCATCGGTGGTGTCGGGATGGATTTATCCATCATCACCAGCAAATCATTGCTGCGTCCCTGATTAAAGCTGATATTCCGGTTGCCGACAAACAGTTGTGCGCCTTCCAGTGCCTGATAACCGGCAATGTTGACACTGTGTTTGCTGTCACCGTCTCCCAGATGAACCATGACATTGTTATCGCCAAACGCCAGTGACTTAAAGCCCCCCGTGCCGACTTTAACACCCACGTTGGTGGTTCCCCAGTTAATGGAGGTAAATTCGCCATCACCCACCTGTACCTGCACATTACCGGAATAGCTCAAGCGGTTATCGGAAGACGTTCCGACCGGATAATCCTCAGGCTGATGCTGATGTTTTTTCGGCGCATGGAAAGTTTCGGTATTGTCTGCAATCGCGTTCTTCTCAGTTATCACCTCATGCGGGCGATGCTTCCGGCTATTGGTACTGCTACGCAGGCTGCCTACACGGACAAGTGAAACATTGTTTTCAGAAACATGATTACGTATACGTTCGGCATTGCCTTCGACTTCTCCTTTATCGTTCCAGCTCAGAACGATTTTATTTTCCGTAATCTTATTTTCCGCCTTATTGTGCTCAGATCGCGTATATTTACGGCCTGATTTACCGATCACTACTTCGGTTCGACGGGCAGAGACTGTAGTGCGGATCCCATTTTCATCAAGAGCAGAAATCAGGCGATACGCAAAACCATCGCGCTTGTCATCACTGAGCAGAGAACACCCGACCAGACTGATATAATCCAGTTTTCCGCCATACTGGAAACTATTCTGGAACTGCTTTAACCGCACTGCCAGTTCAGATGCCGTGTAATCACTCATTGTCGTGCTGTTGTAGCCATCAATCTCATCGCCACCGTGACCAACAACCTGCCAGCGTATTGTGCCGCTCAACTGATTCGGATCGCCGTATACCACTTTATACTGACCATTGCGATCAAGCTGGACAAGCACACTCTCTTTCGGATGTTTGCCGGTCAGATAAGAGACTGAATCAGCCACATGGGGATCATCTTCGAGCTGAATAATAACCTGACCATCAAAACGCATTTTCTTGCGTTCTAATCTCGGTAACACCTCAATCTCTTCCCATTCACTCAGATCATGGTTATTCAGCGGATGAAGCCTGTTCAGCGCATTTCTCATCGGTGAGCCATCAAAGATTTCCATTGCCAGAATATCCTTCATGGTTGTTCTGTCACCGAATACCGGGCGATAAGCTGACAGCGCCTCTCCATCCAGAACGATAACACGCCCGAACATTCTTTCCCGCTGGCTGTTTTTAGCCATGTTGTAGTTTTTTGCCATATTCAGGCCGGACTGACCGAAGAAACGCGTGACGTAATCGCTGAATTTCTCTGCCGAGGAGAATTCTACAATGCCGACATTAGGATCATAAAAACCGTATGTCCGGTTATCACCGCTGCCTTTTGACCACGCTGCCATCGCGTGTCCCAGAGTATTCAGCTCCAGCAGAACCGGGTTTTTCCCTGCATTGGCAGCCGTGATTTTTTCAATCACACCTTGTACACTCAGCGCTTGTTCCCCACTCAGCTTCTCTTTCCATATTTTAGTGGTGCTATCCAGCATCGGATCTCTGGTATAGAGCGCAGAGAGTGTCCCCAGTAACTTACTGGCGTTGGCCTGTTCACCTTCGGAATATAATTCGGGATTGTTGAGCACTGAAGCCGCGGAGTACATTTTATTCAGCAGGCTACGTCCTACGTTTTTCTGACCATCATTTTCCAGCTGTTTTGCCAGTAGAACCAGCTTTGACAGTGGCACACAGCGCCCGCCAAAACCATCATTAGACAAGTTGAGTAACATCAGTTGTGGCGCCAGATGTTCGCTTGCTTTTGCATCTACCGCTCCCATAGAAGTGACATCACGGAAAAGGCGGCTATATTTCTCTACTTTTGGTCGCAGAGTCATTTTCAGTGCCCGGTGTTCAATTTCCCACGCCAGTGCACCTTTCTGTTCCGCCGTCCAGTTTCCTTTAACCAGCATATCCACCAGCTGCCTGATATCCATATCCGAATGGAAGCCATCCACAATTTGGTTAGCGTGATTATGCCGGTAACCTGACAGGAAGGCTTTTGTCGCACGCAAATCCTGCTCCCGGCCCTGATTATCCACCTGAGGTTTCAGCGCCTGCGTGTAGCGCCCTAAATCATTTTTGATACCTTTGAGAATAGGGCTTTCCTGCTCATGCACCTGAGAAACAGCTTCAGATAGATTGGCAACAATTTGTCCGGCATATTTCACCATGACCTGATAACTGGATGCATGGCTATAATACGTATGTTCACCAGAGACGTTATAATCAGAGGCCACCAGTCTGGTTCGGAGTTTTTCGCCTTCATTGCCCAGACCTTCATTATCTGTCAGCAACATAATCGGCATCTGCTTCGAGACCCCGCGCAGATTCTGCTCCACGGAGAATTTACCATTAACGGCTTTTGCCAGTATTCCGGTCAGGCCGGACGGATTCGATATTCCATGAGCCGTGATCGCTTTGGTCATACTTGGCATCGGTCTGTCCAGCAGTAAGCCGGAAGCCGATATTCCTTTACTGTCCACATAACGGGCCAGATCAGCCGCAACCGGAGCCCCCATCGAATAGCCGTGAATAATGATATTTTCCGGGCTGATATCACGTTCATTAACCAGATAATGGAACATGGTACGTACATCCTGATACATTCCCTGTTCATTCGGATACCCATCGCTGGTGCCATAACCCCGCATATTAACCGACAACACATCAATACCCTGCTGTCGGTAATGCGGCTGAATTTTACCCACCTGCTCTTCAGCCGATGAACCGGAGCCGTGGATAAACAAGACGACTTTTTTATCCGAAGTATTCCTCTGCGATACGTTTTGCCCCTTATGGTAATAGCCTGTCAAACGTCCGGCTTCCCCTTTCAGGGTAACTTTTTCTGTCACACCGTGATTGATTGCTAAGTTAATTCTGTTCTGCATCTCCTGACTGATTTGACGACGCTCTTCTTTTGTGCCGTACAGTTCACTGTTCATGAAGCGGGTTACAGGATTCTTTGGCGTTCGTTCATGCGGTGCTGAGCCATCATTAGGAATAGCTAATTTCTCTGCCCTTTCCGGTTGCTCTCCGGTTCCGCCATGATTTAACGCAGTATCAAGACGGTGATGTTTTTGTTTAACCCGCTCACTCTGAGTGGCTTCCTGCAATGACTGACCGAAATCAAACAGCTCGCTTGGTGTCCAGACACCAAAGCCTGGCCGCCATGCTTTGCCAAGCACTTTATCCGCCCCACCAGCCTTAAGAATACGGGCAACAATACTTGAACAGTTTTGCGTCATAAGCTGATAGCGGGCATCCGGATCACTGCTGATTTTGCCCCATTCAGCCTGCATTGCCGCTACATCAAGGCCTTCCAGATTGATGCGATATACCCGATCAGGGTCAACGGTGCTGTTTTTGAAATTAGCAATCTCTGCCAGCTCTCTTTCAGCAAACTGGCTCATAACACTGGCAATGGCTTTCTCCATGCGTCTGGAATTCTGTAGTCTTGCTGCCAGACGCAAGGCTTCCGCAAAATTACGGCTGACTTCATGCATATCCATGCCGGGATCAGCCCATTGAGCAAGGTACGGGCGATAAATGTATTGCGGTATTTCAGCGGATTTGAGCAGCTCCGGATTGGCAAGCGCCGCCATCGCAAATCCTTCACTGACATCGCTGAATTTAACATCCACGCCTTTGGCGATTTTCAGTTTTTCAAGGAATTCTTTCAGTTCAGCTGAACCATCCGCCAGACCGAAGCCATCATCTTCCTCGGCCTCAACATCAAATGTCAGGGTGGGTGCCTGAAAAGCAGGCTGACTCAGATCATGCCAGCGAAGTCGCAGATCAGGCTGATCCTGGGTGGCGATATTCAGGAGTTCTCGTATATCCGTCGATTTATTCCCTGCCGGCCACCAGCTCACATAGTTGATTTGATTGAGATGAGTCGCATCTTCTGCATTAACCAGAACACGCCCCTGACCAATCTGCATTGCAACATGGCCCAGCGTACTGTTTTCACTCGGCCGCCAGACATACAGTGTGGCACTGACAGGGGACAAGTGTTGTTCAATCGCCAGATGAACTTTTTTCAGACCTGCAATATCAATACCTTTGCCATCTTTCGCGAGATCATGGGCAGCCAGACCGGCGAAAACAGCATTCGTGACATCCTGACCATACTCTTTGGTTACAGCGGCCATTACCTGTTTCAGCCCGGCATCTGCGGTGTTTTTACCAATATGCAAACTGAACTGACCGTGAGTAACAAAATCGCCCTGAGGATCTAAATAGAGATGTTTACTCTCTTTGAGGTTAGCGTTATCAAGCCTATTGTATAGCTCGCTGAAAGTCCCTTTCCCTGAGTTTTTCAAGGTCGGATCTGCCAGAACCAGTGACTCTTTCAGACGGATATCGATCTGGGAAAGCAGCCGATTCATTGCAGGTGCCCGCCCTGATTCAGAATGCCCAAGCAAATATCCCGCTACATGTTGTTGCAGGTGAGTTAATTGTTCAATGGCATCCAGTGAATAATCCGGTTTTTCCCGTAAGAGCTGTTCATAAGCACGCAGTGATTCAATGACATTACGATAGCTTTCACCCAGTGGCTTGCCTTTGATATAAGCCATTTTCTGTAATTCATCACCG
Organism: Xenorhabdus sp. PB30.3; assembly: GCF_963895965.1. Lineage (NCBI taxonomy): Bacteria > Pseudomonadati > Pseudomonadota > Gammaproteobacteria > Enterobacterales > Morganellaceae > Xenorhabdus > Xenorhabdus sp. PB30.3. The sequence continues at coordinate 7,547 of NZ_CAWQMW010000197.1, forward strand.
GACATCAGTTCGGTATTCGGCGAGTAATACCAGGAGCCACTCACTTTTTCGGCAAGAATGCGGGTATGACCATCTTCAAGGGAAATAATGTGACTTCCCACCAGACGTAATTCATCCGGGATCTGTTCATAATTCTGATAATTGGCAAATATAAACCGCTCGATGGTATTAATCTGCGCCTTATCCTGCGGGTTATCGACTTTAATCACTTTCAGCCCGGAAGAACGAAGCCCCGGCCATGGCATAACTTCAAAGCTATTATTTAAGCCTTCACGTATCAAAATATTGCGATCAGTGCGCAGGCGATAGAATGGGATAGCCTGATTTAACATGCTATCAATAGCACTGACTTTAATATCCAGATCAATCAGTGTATTTGCATGGTAACCATCAGGATCCTGCTCAAGATATCTCATCTGCTCAGCCGGACTTAGCGAATCAAAGCGCATTTTCACTCGGACTCCCGGATCGGTCAGTCTGTGCCCTATAGATTCCAGCGGTTTTCCCCGGTAATGATAGGCGTGTTTATCCAGCAGGCGAATTTCATTGACCAGACCTTCACGCTGTAATTGGCGCAATACCGGCAGCTCAACATTCCAGAAGAAATTGCCTAAACGTACCCCGCTCGGTGCGATGACATAAACATCATCACGCGCACCCGTCGCATAAACAGAACACCAGAAACCAATATTACTCCGTGTCGCTTCGCTGATGGCGGTGTGCAGTTTCTCCTGTTGGAAATCATCAGGATCAAGGGACGTATTGCACCAGTCCATCAGCTTCTTATTGAGTTCAAGGGCAAGTACGTTTCCTTTCACATCAATATCGTAAACCACTTTTTTATCATCTGGCTGCACGGCATCCAGTACAGAGCGGTAGATGCTGAACTCCTGACCTGACCAGAATGAAACAATACTTTTTTCACCATGATTAGGTTCAAAGCTATAACCAAAACGCTCCAGCTTAGTGATAAACTGAACGCGCTTATCCCAGTCAAAATCAAGGGTTGAATCAACAAACAACTTCGCCAGCGGCGCAATTTGATCTTTAGGAATGGTATGCCGGATGATACTGAAGAAATTCTCAATGAAATCAGTCAGCCTATCCCTGATGTTGTCATTAATCTCAACATTAGGCCGCACACCACCCGGGACAGGAATATAGTTACTCTTTGCATGATCATTTAACTGATCGCGTCCACTATCCAGCCAACGGTATATTTCCGCGACTTTCTCTGCTCTTTCTCCGATGAACGGATAAGTTGAACTGCTTTTTTGCGACAAATTACTCCGCACGGAGCTACCGCGGGAATCAGTACGGGAATCTGACCTTCCCAGAGGTTTCAGTCCACTCAGATCCAGACCAGAAACAGACAGTAATTTTCTGTTCCCCGGCACAGAGATACTTGGCACTGATTCAGGTGAAATATCGCTATGCGGTAATTGCTGTGTGCGCGATGAGCGTGGTATATGAGTAGAATTTGCCTGTGTAGCACGAAGGCCTGCATTGATCTGTAAACGCTCCACAGCCTGTTTAGCATCGGCAAGGGCAGATAAATCACTCTCAGATTCCTGTAGCTTTTTACTGAAAGCCCCGACTTCCTGTATCAACGTCGTGGAATTAATGTGGCTGGTTGTTTCACCAATCCTTTCTGCTTCATAGGCTTTACCTGATCGATTACTGCCAACATTACTAAAACGTGGGGTATAGCCATTATTTTTTGCAACTTCACTGGCTTCAGCCTCAATATCCTGAAGCGTCCTGCTGGCACTAAGTTTGGCCTGCTCCGCCTGATTTTGCTGTGCTTCCGCTTCTTCTTTCCGGTATTCAGCCTTCATCCGGGCATCCGCAACATCTTTCCCGACATTTAGCTGATCTTGTTTAGCTTTGGCAACATTGATTTCTGCTTTATCCAGTGAATTTTCGATCTTCTGCTGTTGCTGTAAAGCCGTAGATAATGCGTTATCCAGTTGCTGTCCGGCTGTTGCTTTTGACGTGTCCACCTGTGTCTGAAGCTTATCCAGTAATTCACCGGCAAAGTCATGACGCCAGTGTGCTCCGGATTCTCCCTGATAGTGTGCGTGGGTCTGTTCATCCAAAAGTTCCAGCGCTTTGGCCTTCGCCAGCAGTTCATCCGTCACAGCCTGCTGTTCTTCCCGGATGACATCGCGCTGTGCCAGTCCATTCGCATTCAGGGCATCAAAATCCGTGGATTCCAGCTGATTCTGAGTACCTGCAATCGCTGCCAGTTGCTGCTCTTTTTCCTGCGCCAGACGTTCACGATCAGCTTCGGCGCTACTCTTATCGGCTAATACACTTTCAGCCACGACATTTTTTGACGCAAGTTCGCCATCATTACTGTTATCTGAGCGATCCGACGTGGCCACGATGTTATCCAGAATGTAACCCCTGCCATCGTCTTTACCGATACCTTTAAACGCCAGTCGGTTACTGCCGGCCTGTGCAACCAGTACCAGCTGTTTATGCTGCCAGACGATCCTATCGTCCGCAGATGAGAAGACAACCTGACCATTCCAGAGCACTTCCATTCCGTTATCATCGGTACTGGCTGCCCGGCGGGCAAAATCAAAATCAAGGGTAATGGCCTCGCCCGCTTCAAGCTGGCTCAAGTCCTGATAAATAGTGGTGTTAACCTGTGCATCCAGTTCAGACACATATCTGCCGTGGCCTGCGTCATCCAGACCATAAGATGCCGCCGGATGCTGGGCTTCAATCCCGTTGGTGGCTTGCCAGCCCAGAGTACCGGCCTCAAAATCCCCGTTGGTAATCAGATTAGGCTTCTGATTTTTTCCGGACTGACCCTCTTCATTCATGATGGATTCCAGCCTGCCGACATCCGGTGTTTCCAGCTGGCTCACCGAAGCATGCAAATCAGCGGAAAGCGTGGAGCTGACTTCACCGATTTCCGTCAGCTTAAAGCCTTTCAGACCATCCAATTCCGGCAAATTGATAGCACCCCGTCCACGGTTACTGCCGGATGTATTGGCTTCATCACCATGCACCAGAAAACTAATTCCCTGACTGCCCATGACACCCAGTAACGTCTGTTTGATATTACCGAACAGCGTTGCCAGTTTATGGCTTTCCGTGTTGCTGGAGGCCAGCGCCAGATTGTAAAAATCCCCGTTACCGATCTGAATAGCGACGTTATTGCGAGCATAGGAAGCGTGAATGTTCATCCCGTCACCAACATGAACACTGGCATTGCCGGTGCCTTTCATTACCGAGACATTCAGCCCGTCACCCACTTTGGTGCTGACATTGAGCTTACCCCAGGCCACATTGACCGAGATACCATCCCCAACTTTGGTATTTACGTTCAAATCACCGTGGGCAGCAACCACGCTCAGGCCATTTCCCACGCTGGTTGTGATATTACTTTTGCCCTTCGCCGCGGTAATCTGCATCCCATCACCCACTTTGGTGACAACATTGCTTTGGCTCCACAGCGCATTAAAGCTGTCGCCCTGCCCCACGTGCGTGACAATATTCGCATCGCCTTTCGCCAGTGTGACCTGACGGCCATTCCCTACTTTGGTGATCACATTCGCCTTACCCCACGCGCCGGTGTAATCATCACCACGGCCTACATGAGTAATGATATTAGCCATTCCCTGCATAACACTGACAACCTGACCATCACCGATCTTGGTCACCAGATTGGCTTTCCCTTTGGCAAAGTTATAGTGATCCCCGGCTCCGACATGGGTCATGATATTGGCATCACCCCAGGCTGCATTGATCGCCAGACCGTCTCCCATTTTGGTCATCAGATTCAGCGAGCCTTTGGCAAAACCCACGGTATTGCCATCCCCGACATGAGTCATAATATTGCCGAATTTGGAAACAAGCAGGCCGACCGTTGTCCCGTTACCAACTTTCGTCAGTATATTCCCTTTGCCCAGCAAGACACCGGCGGTTACGCCATGACCAACATGGGTTATCACGTTGGCTTTAGCTGCGGCTAAAACCCCCATAAACTCATGTCCGACTTTCGTCACCACATTGGCTTCACCTAATGCCAGTACGCCGGTCAGCCCGCTGCCAGCATGCGTCATCACATTAGCCTGACCAAACATTGCTGCCAGCGTCGTACCATCGCCGACTTTGGTCATGATATTGGCATTTCCGGCAAACAACCCGAGACTGGTGCCCTGACCCACATGGGTATAAATGTTAGCCTTGCCAATCATCACGGCCGCAGTCAGTTCATTGCCCGCCTTGGTGAAAATATTGGCTTCTCCCACCATCGCGGCAAAGGTATTCCCGTTGCCAATATGAGTCATTACATTGCCCACACCAATCATGGCGGCAAGACTATCACCATTCCCTACCTTAGTGGCAAGGTTACCTTTCGCCACCATCAGGGCAACACTCAGGCCATCCCCCACATGGGTGAACACATTACCCAGTGCCACCATTAGCGCCAGCGCATTACCGTTACCCACTTTGGTAAAGACATTGCCACCGCCAGCCATCATTGCGTATGCATTTCCCTGCCCGGTATGGGTAAAAATATTACCAACAGCGAGCATCGCGGCAATGGTTTCGCCGTCTCCCACTTTGGTAAAGACGTTACCGACAGCCCCCATCGCGCCCAGTGTTCTGCCGTTACCCACATGGGTCAGGACATTACCCAGACCAAACATGATGCCGGTGGTTTCTCCGTTACCCACTTTGGTCAGAATATTGGCACCGCCCATCATGACACCTGTGGTTCTGTCATTTCCGCTATGAGTCAGCACATTAGCACCACCCCCCATTACGGCAAAAACCCGGCCATTACCTTTGCGGGTCAGGACATTAGCGCCTCCGTGTGCGATAACTCTGGTATCACCATTGTAAGATCCCACTGATGAATCAAGTGCCGGGTGAGTACTGTTGACATGAGTAATGACATTAGCAATACCAGCACCATTAAAAATCAGGTTTCCCTTTCTGTTCTTCTTGAAAATAACATTTGCCGCGCCAGCACCGCTAAATTCGGTATCACCGATTTCCGAGTTGTGCAGAATGACATTCGCAACACCCGCTCCCTTAAAATAAACATTGCCACGGGCCACATTGGATTTAATAACATTGCCGCCCCCTGCACCTTCGAACCGGACATTACCATTGCTGTCATCCTGTTTTTGGTCTAACAGCTCCCGCTCACTGAACTCATGCATAGAGCTAATCCGTTCAGACGTCACACGGACAGTATTTACACTGTAATTAACATGACTCAGTGTATAACTGCCCTTACCGATAACTTTATAGCCAGAACGGGTACCGATAGTTTGATCTGCCATGACCGCCGTTTGATCACCGGCTTTGTACCACGGTGTGGCAATATATTTCAGTTCACCCGTTGCAGGATCATTCGCCAGTTGAACGACTACAACTTTGGTAATTCCCCCCACGAATTTGGCGTATAAATAGGTATTCGCCATTTGGTTGGATTTCACGGGTTTTACATCAAAGGTACTGCCATCCATTGAAACAGCGTGCCCCCCCATCTGGGCATCTGACAGCGTAATATTTTCTGCTGCAATCTGAACACCGCCGGCATAGGTCACCCATTCATCTTCGGGTAATTCACTTTCCAGTGCATGTATCGTAAATGACTGATGATGCTCAACTGTCAGATCTGATAATTTATATACCCCGTCAACATTAACCAGCTGGTAACCGCCAGCATCAGAAATATCCTGAGATGCCAGATTATTGAGATGATTACCTGCTTTATGCCAAGAGGTCGTATAATATTTCAGCCGGCCAGTTTTGGGGTCATTATGAATACGAACTTTATTGATTTTGGTGTATTTATCATCAATAGCAGCAAATAAAAAAGTATTTATTTCACGTGTGGATTTAATACCAACAATCTGCTGTGTTTTTTGGATCCAGCTTCCGCCCAGTGTTGCCGTCGTCAATACAATTTCTTCAGCTTTCGCATAGGTAATCCCTTCACCATTAAAGCTGTCATTTAAACCTTTACGGGTGATTTGGTTATAACCTCCGGCACCCATAAAATGGATATTACCGTTGACCACATCTGAATAGATATGATTATAACCACCCGCTCCCTTAAATGTGATATCACCGCTATGCCCTCGACGATATACATTGTTATAAGCGGCAACGCCTGAATAATGTATATTACCGGAACGGCCATCATGCTGAATAACAGCACCACCTGCTGCACCCGCGAAAGAAATAGAGCCTTCTTCTTCTTTATTAATTTCAGCGTACCCAACAGCACCTTTTACGTTTAAGTTACCACTGGTATCATTGATTTTCAGGTATGCTGAACCACCGACTACAGTATCGTTACCTGCTCCGGTATAAATAGAAGCGCCAATCGAACCCAGAGTGATGTAATCATCACCACCATAAGCATGGATTTGCCCACCAAACCCAATAGCCACAATATTATTATCACCATCATCAGCGGAATAATTACCTGTA
>NZ_CAWQMW010000198.1:0-13877 GCF_963895965.1 Xenorhabdus sp. PB30.3
TATGAAAACATTTTAAAAAGAAATTCACGCCGGAATAATAATATAACAATATTAATAATATTATTTCGAAATTATATAACCTACTCCTGCTTTTTATTTTTTATATTACCTCTAAAGTTAAATAGATATACAATTTACTCCAATGTATAATCGCTAACTATTACTTCAGCTACTACATTAATTTTTACTCTTCGTCTTTCAAGTTACTTCTTTGTTGTCCGCAACACCTCTTGAAATCCATTGAGTATATATCTTATGAATTTTGAGTAATCGCCTGAAAACGGCAAATATAAATTCAGGAGAAAATATGTTTGGTAAAGGTACTGTAATCAAGAACTACACCAGCGCTTATCCAACTCCGATCCGGTTGCAGTCTGGTGATATCGTTTCAGTCAGCCACTGTGATATAGAGTACCCTTATTGGGTGTGGACGACAGATAAATCAGAAATAAGTGGCTGGGTTCCCCAACAGCTCCTACGTTTTACTCAGGTTAATCAGGCAATTTGTATGGAAAACTACATTGCACATGAATTAACTGTAAAAGCCGGTGAATTACTCTATCTGGAAAATTTATTGAATGGTTGGTTCTGGGCCCACAAAGAGTGTGGCGAAACAGGCTGGATACCACAGGATTATATAACTCAGGAGATTTAAGTAATGACGTTTGTTCCCGATTATCGTGATGTTTCAGAAGCCCACTCCCGCATTAAAAACTATATCCACAAAACCCCTGTATTTACCTCAAATACGGTTAATCAGATATTCGACGCTGAAGTCTATTTCAAATGCGAAAACTACCAACGAATGGGAGCATTTAAATTTCGTGGCGCAATGAATGCATTATCCCAGTTTAGTGATGAACAGAAAAAAGCAGGGGTTATTGCTTTCTCTTCCGGTAATCACGCTCAGGCTATTGCCTTATCAGCTAAGATGCTCAATATTCCCGCCACAATTGTGATGCCACATGATGCCCCTAAAGCTAAAATTGAAGCAACAGAAGACTATGGTGGCAAAATTGTTTTTTATGACAGATATACTGAGGATAACAAGGCTATAAGCCGTAATCTGGCAGAAAAACACGGTCTGACTTTGATCCCGCCTTACGATCATCCACATATTATTGCAGGGCAAGGCACTGTAGCCAAAGAGTTATTTGAAGAAATCGGCGAACTGGATACTCTGTTTGTCCCGCTCGGTGGCGGTGGTCTGTTATCCGGCTCGGCATTATCTGCTTCTCAGTTGTCCCCGAAATGCCAGGTTTTTGGTGTCGAACCTGAAGAGGGTAATGACGGGCAACAATCTTTCAGAAAAGGTGAGATTGTATATATTGATACTCCAAAAACAATTGCAGATGGCGCACAAACACCACATCTAGGTCAGCATAATTTTGACATTATTCGTCACCTTGTGACAGATATCCTGACAGCCTCAGATAAAGAGCTGGTTGATGCGATGTATTTTCTGGCAGAGCGAATGAAAATGGTTGTTGAGCCAACAGGTTGCTTGGGTTTTGCTGCGGCAAGAGCGGTAAGGGAACAGTTGCAGGGCAAGCGTATAGGTATTATCTTGAGCGGAGGCAATATCGATATGCAACGATATGCTAGTTTTTTAGCAAAAAAATTAGATTAATAGGGAATTAATTACATGGAATCATACCCAAACAGCCAAATGGCTGTACTTTATTACGATAGCGAACCCGTAACTGATTTTCGCTGTTCCGTCAATTTTTCAAACGGGTATTTAACCATATCTTATGAAGACGAAGATGATAATGGTAACACCATAATAACCAAATATGTCGGTGAAGAGCGTTCTCGAGGCCACTGGGAATTAAAAGGTGATGATGGGGAAAATAGTCGAGCAACTCTACACCAATTTGATAATGGAAGAATATTAGAAGGAAGCTGGCACTGTGATAATTATTCAGGTATGTGGCGTATTACTCTGAATAAGTAAAATTTATTTATCCCTCTATCCTAGATAGGGGGTTTATTAATTTTTATCCTGCTCCAGCTTCAGTCTCCGCCATAATGTCGTGCGGCTGATCCCCAGATATTCCGCAGCGGCCTGTCGGTTACCCGAAAAGTGCGCCACAATATCACTCAATGAAATATAATGCTCCAGAGGTGATTTTTCTGTAAAAGAATGAGATGCGGTTTTTACTATTTGCATATTATTCATTACGCCAATTTCAACCTGACGCTCAGGAGAAAGTGACAATATCAGAGCAGGAGTTAATATCTGTTCAGGATTAGCACTCGTATAGAGAGCAATTCGCTCCATCAGGTTACGCAGTTCTCTCACATTACCCGGCCAGTGATAAGACCGTAATACTTCATCACACTGAGAAAGTTCACGTACCCTTAAAGGTGAAACACGCAAATTAAGAGCCGCACATGCCCGCCGAAAATACTCCTGAGCCAGCATATTGATATCGTTTTCCCGCTCCCGTAACGCCGGAAGATTAATACGCAATACATTTAAACGATAAAACAGATCAACACGGAAACGCCCTTCCCTTACCCACTGATCCAAATCAACATGAGTTGCACAAATAATACGCACATCAACGGCAATCGGACGATATCCCCCAACCCTGACAACCGATTTCTCTTCCAATACTCTCAATAACCGGGTCTGTAGCGGCAATGGCATTTCACCAATCTCATCAAGAAATAACGTTCCCCTGTGCGCAACTTCAAATAACCCAGCCCGCCCGCCACGTCGTGAACCAGTAAATGCACCTTCTTCGTAGCCAAACAATTCTGCCTCTAATAACGATTCGGCGATTGCACCGCAATTAACAGCAACGAATGGCCGGGGATTTTTTCTTTTTAACTGCCCATAGCGAAGGGTATATTCATGATGGATAGCCTGTGCAACCAGCTCCTTTCCGGTACCGCTTTCTCCCTGAATCAATACGGTCGCTGTCGAACGGGCATATAACGTGATTGTACTTCGCACACGCTCCATTGCTGCGGAATTGCCCCGAATATCATTGATCGTATGTCGAATACGCAGTTTATCTTCGGTAGGGTAAGGTGAAATTACTGCCTGATTAAGTCTGGCCATCTTAGCCATATCCAACGCATCATGAAATGCCTGCCGGATAGAATCAGCGGAATAGACAAAAACACCCACCAGCCCCGCTTCATACGCCAAATCGGTGATAAGCCCAGTTCCTACAATCACCTGAATACCAACTGCCTTCAACGCATTAACCTGTGTTCTGGCATCCTCTGCCGTTGCATAGCTGCGTTGTTCTATGCGCAGATGAAAACGTTGCTGAAATTCCTCCAGCGCAGGTAAGGTGTTTTGGTAGGAGATGACGCCAATGCGGGAGCTGATTTGCCGGGCGCGAGCCAATGCCTGCATGAAATCAAAACCACTGGCTTTGGCTATGATCACCGGGACTGAAAGCCTGCTTTTCAGGTAGGCACCATTAGAACCCGCACATATTACGGCATCACAATGTTCGTTTTCCAGACGCTTACGGATATGTTGCACTGCCTGTTCAAAACCAAGGTGGATCGGTGTGATATCAGCCTGATGATCAAACTCCGGTGTAATGTCGCGAAAAAGGTCAAAAAGGCGGGAGATAGAGACTGTCCAGATGACAGGCTTATTGCTGTCACGCTCTGAGGCATGTATTGGCATGATATACCTCCTTTTTCTTTTCTGCTCATTTTTTATTACGTTTCACTTAAACAAAATAAAACAATAATGAAACATAGCTGTTTAAAATTGAAACAAGTATATATTATAATCAACAGAAAGTCAGAAACGACATCACAGCAAAAAATAATTATCCATTTGATTATTAAATTAAAATAAAAATACCCCTATCTATTTCCTATCCTTTCCTCCCATTTCTGCTTTTTGGCATAAGCCTTGCTTTGTTAATAAGTTAGTACAGATAAGTTTCATTTTTAATAATGGAGTTACATATGGGATTTTATTCTGCCGGTTTGACTTTTCGTCAGGCAATAAAAGACGAATCTCCGTTACAGGTGGTAGGCGCCATCAATGCAAACCACGCCCTGCTGGCGAAGCGAGCCGGTTATAAGGCCATTTATCTTTCCGGCGGCGGAGTTTCAGCAGGTTCATTAGGTTTGCCTGATTTGGGTATCTCAACATTGGATGATGTACTAACCGATACCCGACGCATCACTGATGTGTGCGATTTACCTCTTCTGGTAGATGCAGATATCGGCTTTGGATCCTCCGCATTTAATGTGGCCCGCACAGTTCAGTCTATTATTAAAGCAGGCGCTGCCGGACTGCATATTGAAGATCAGGTCGGTGCAAAACGTTGTGGCCATCGGCCAAATAAAGAGATTGTCTCCAAAGAGGAGATGGTCGATCGCATTAAAGCAGCCGTTGATGCCCGTAATGATGAACATTTCGTCATTATGGCACGTACTGATGCGCTGGCAGTAGAAGGACTGAATGCTGCCCTTGACAGAGCTGAAGCTTATAGAGAAGCAGGAGCAGATATGCTGTTTCCGGAAGCTATCACAGAGCTACTAATGTATAAAACCTTCGCCGAAAAAACACAAATTCCAATACTCGCAAACATCACCGAATTCGGAGCCACCCCACTTTTTACGCTTGAAGAACTCAAAAGTGTGGATGTCTCTATCGCTCTTTATCCCCTGTCTGCATTTCGAGCCATGAATAAGGCAGCTGAGCAAGTCTATGCGGCTCTCCGGCGCGATGGCACGCAAAAGAATGTGCTCAATATGATGCAAACCCGTAATGAGCTTTACGAAAGTATCAACTATTACGATTTTGAGCAGAGGCTGGATGCCCTGTTTTCCCAGAAAAACAATCGAGGTGATACACATGAATGAACAATTTATAGGGATTAAACCGAAAAAATCTGTTGCTCTGTCAGGTGTTACAGCGGGTAATACCGCACTTTGTACCGTTGGGAAAAATGGCAAGGAATTGCATTACCGGGGCTATGATATTTTTGATTTGGCCTCCCACTGCGAATTTGAAGAAGTTGCCTACCTGTTAGTCCATGAAAAGCTGCCTTCCCGCGCCGAACTGGTTGCCTATAAGGCCAAACTTAAAGCATTAAGAGGTCTGCCGAGTAGCGTTAAATCCGCACTGGAAGCACTACCCGCAGTTGCCCATCCGATGGATGTGATGCGCACAGGAGTCTCCGTTCTCGGTTGTACATTGCCGGAAAAAGAGGATCATAATCCTGCTGCTGCCCGCGATATCGCTGACCGCCTACTCGCTTCTCTCAGCTCGATATTGCTTTATTGGTACCACTATAGTTATAACGGACGTCGTATTGATGTAGAAACTGATGATGATTCTATCGGGGGTCACTTTCTGCATCTTTTACATGGGCAAAAACCACGGGCATCGTGGGAAAAAGCAATGCATACTTCCCTTATCCTGTATGCAGAGCATGAATTCAATGCTTCAACTTTTACCAGCCGGGTGATTGCCGGTACAAACTCCGATATTTACTCTGCCATTATCGGTGGGATCGGGGCGCTGCGAGGTTCAAAACACGGTGGTGCCAATGAAGCTTCATTTGATATTCAACAGCGTTATGATACGCCTGATGAAGCAGAAGCTGACATTCTCCGCCGTCTGGAGAGAAAAGAAGTGATTATTGGCTTCGGGCATCCGGTTTATACCATTGCTGATCCACGCCACAAGGTGATCAAAGAGGTTGCCCAAACCCTATCCAAAGAAACCGGCACACTGAAAATGTTTAATATTGCCGATCGCATTGAATCAGTGATGAGGGATGAGAGAAAAATGTTCCCGAATCTCGACTGGTTTGCGGCGGTGTCGTATCACATGTTGGGAGTTCCTACAGCCATGTTTACCCCACTGTTTGTGATTGCACGTACTTCCGGCTGGGCTGCTCACATTATTGAACAGCGTATTGATAATAAAATTATTCGTCCCACTGCTAATTATACCGGCCCGGAAAATCTGCCGTTTGTCCCGATTGAAAAGCGCTGATACTCGCTAATAAATACCCTGATAAACAGTATATTAATGCAACTTTTCCAAAAGGATTGATTATGTCTACCTCTATGCCTGCCTCTACACTGACTTCCGTTGTGAATAACCGGCCTGAATACGACCAAGTGATTGTAGATATCGTGGATTACGTCATGGACTACATCATCGTTTCCCCCATTGCCTATGTCACCGCCCAACACACATTCTTAGACGCTTTAGGCTGTGGTTTAGAAGCACTGGAATACCCCGCCTGTACTAAATTACTCGGCCCGATTGTGCCGGGAACAGTTGTTCCCAATGGAGTACGAGTACCGGGAACTCAATTCGAACTCGATCCCGTGCAGGCCGCATTCAATATCGGCACACTCATCCGCTGGCTGGATTTTAACGACACCTGGCTGGCGGCTGAATGGGGGCATCCGTCTGATAATTTAGGCGGGATCCTTGCTGTCGCTGACTGGTTGTCAAGAAATGCCGTCGCCCGTGGAGAAGAGCCACTAACCATGTGGGATGTCTTTGCAGCCATGATTAAGGCATACGAAATTCAGGGTTGTCTGGCACTGGAAAACTCATTCAATAAAGTCGGTCTGGATCATGTTGTTTTGGTAAAAGTTGCTTCAACCGCTGTGGTTGCACAAATGATGGGGCTGGATCGTGAACAGATATTAAGTGCCGTATCACTCGCGTGGGTAGATGGCCAGTCTTTACGCACCTATCGCCATTCGCCCAATACAGGCTCCCGTAAATCCTGGGCAGCAGGCGATGCCACTTCCCGCGCCGTTCGTCTGGCGCTGATGGCAAAACAGGGTGAAATGGGTTACCCTTCCGTATTAACCGCCAAAAACTGGGGCTTTTATGATGTTCTCTTTAGAGGCGAATCATTTCAGTTTCAGCGCCCTTATGGCAGTTATGTGATGGAAAACATTTTGTTCAAAGTTTCTTTCCCTGCTGAATTTCATGCTCAGACTGCGGTTGAAGCTGCCATGCAGCTACATCATCAACTGAAAGCGCTGGGAAAAACTGTCGAAGATATCGCCCAAATCACTATTCGCACCCATCAGGCTTGCATCCGCATCATTGATAAAAAAGGCCCGCTGCATAATCCGGCAGACCGGGATCACTGCATCCAGTATATGGTTGCCATTCCATTACTGTTTGGGCGTCTCACTGCGGCAGATTATGAAGATGATGTTGCCAGAGATCCGCGCATTGATACTCTGCGGGAAAAAATAATCTGTGTTGAAGATGTTAATTTCACACAGGATTACCATGACCCAGAAAAACGTTCTATTGCTAATGCCCTGACTATGACTTTTAATGATGGCAGCCAGCTTGATGAAGTCATAATAGAGTTCCCAATCGGGCACAGACGACGCCGTGCCGACGGTGTTCCCGCATTGCTGGAAAAATTCAGAACCAATCTGGCACGGCGTTTCACCGAAAAACAACAACAAAAAATTCTGGCAGTCTCCCTTGACCTTAACGATATAAAAGACATCCCCGTAAACGAGTACCTTGATTTATACAGTATTTAATCTGCAATTTATTTATACACAATGGATTTCAAGATGCGTCGCGGCGGCAAGGGAGTAAATCCCCGGGAGCATAGATAACTATGTGACTGGGGTGAGCGAGCGCAGCCAACAAAGAGGCAACTTGAAAGACGAAGTGTATAGTGGTTCTGGTTCCAGAACCACTATCCTTACACTACATCAGGAAAATATTACGTCAGGAAAAATATCTCGTTAGGAGAAATTATGTCATTTCAAGATTTTTACCGACGTTCGATTGATGACCCCAGCGGTTTCTGGGCAGAACAAGCCAGACGGATTCATTGGCAGCATCCTTTTGAACAAACGCTGGATCACAGTGATCCTCCTTTTGCCCGCTGGTTTTGCGGCGGAAAAACTAACCTATGCTACAACGCGTTAGATCGCTGGCTGGAAAGTCAGCCTGATTCCAAGGCGTTAATTGCGGTTTCTACAGAAACAAATACCGAGCAAGTCTTCACCTATCGGGAGTTATATCAGGAAGTCAATCAGGCAGCCGCGATTATGCTTTCCCTCGGTGTCAAAAAAGGCGACCGTGTCGTGGTATATATGCCGATGGTGGCTGAAGCCCTGTTTATCCTGCTTGCCTGTGCCCGCATCGGTGCTATCAACTCCGTTGTTTTTGGCGGGTTTGCGGCCCATAGTCTTGCTACCCGATTAGATAATGCAGAGCCGATACTGGTCGTTTCCGCTGATGCAGGATCGCGGGGAGGAAAAATTATCCCCTACAAGCCATTATTAGATGAAGCCATTGAACTGGCAGCACATACACCACGTCATGTATTGATGATAAACCGTGGTTTGAGTGAGATAAATTGGGTCAAAAACAGGGATCTGGATTTCGCAACATTGCGGCAGGCTCATCTGGGTACCGAAGTCCCTGTAGCATGGCTCGAATCTAATGAAGTTTCCTGTGTGCTCTATACGTCTGGGACAACAGGAACACCCAAAGGGGTGCAACGGGATGTTGGTGGTTATGCCGTTGCGCTGGCAACATCCATGGATATTATTTTTGGCGGTAAGCCCGGAGGAACATTCTTCTGCACATCAGATATCGGCTGGATTGTAGGGCATTCCTATATTGTTTATGCCCCGCTGATTGCCGGAATGGCAACCGTTATGTATGAAGGGCTGCCCATCCGACCGGATGCCGGGATTTGGTGGCGGATTGTGGAAAAATATCACGTCACCAGAATGTTTTCTGCGCCAACAGCCATTCGAGTCCTGAAAAAATACCCAACAGACAATATTGCTCAATATGATATTTCCTCTCTTGAAACACTCTATCTGGCAGGTGAACCCCTCGACGAACATACCGCACGCTGGATTACTGAAACCATTAATGTCCCTGTGATTGACAATTACTGGCAAACTGAAACTGGCTGGCCAATTATGGCAATTGCACGAGCACTGGATGACAGGCCCGGTCGTTTTGGTAGCACTGGCTTCCCGATGTACGGTTTTAACGTCAAATTAATTAATGAACTAACCGGACAAGAATGTGGTGATAACGAAAAAGGAATGGTGGTTATCAAAGGTCCCTTACCTCCGGGGTGTATCCAGACCATTTATGGTGATAATCACCGTTTTGTGAATACCTACTGGAAACACTTCGATCAACAAGTTTATTCTACTTTTGACTGGGGTATTCGTGACAGTGAAGGCTACTACTTTATTTTAGGGCGTTCGGATGATGTGATTAATGTTTCTGGTCATCGTCTGGGAACCCGGGAAATAGAGGAGTGTATTGCAAGCCATGAAGATGTTGCAGAAGTTGCCGTTATCGGTATTAAAGATGATGTAAAAGGACAAGCTGCTGTTTCCTTTGTCGTCCTCAAAGAGGGAAAAGAAATTCAGAATGCTGACCACTTTGCAACATTGGAAAAATCGCTGATGGATCTGGTCGATAAAAAGATTGGCAGTGTCGGGCGTCCGGCTCGTATTTATTTTGTCACACAATTACCTAAAACCCGCTCAGGGAAAATGTTGCGCCGTACTATGCAGGCGATTTGTGAAGGCCGTACCCCCAGTGATATTGCTTTGATAGAAAACCCAGCGTCACTGGATGTAATACGTGATGCGGTTTCTCATCATTAATACTAGCGGATTACGACATTCTCGCGCCTATTTAAACGGTGTTTAGCAGGAGGATATTACTATACAACTGTACTACATTTTCCCAGCTACTTTTACCCATTCCTGCTCCGTGCCAATGCGGAGCTTTTTTTATTTTTTAATGAGTTGTGTGATATTTGAAATCAGAGCGCATTTCCTGCGCTCCTCAATTAATTTATTGTTTTTTAGCGGAGATAAAAAACAGTATATCAATGCGCAATTTCAGGCTCTTTTTGTGCAGCTTCCAGCCATTCCACCATAGCCGGATGTTTTAGGAACCGATCAATCCATGCCTGACTCGCAGGTGAAAATTTCAACCCGTAAGTTCTGGCCCGGAAAGCTACCGGTGCAAAAAATGCATCCACTGCCGTGAAAGAATTTCCTGCCAGCCATTCACCACCAAATCTGCTTAGCCCTTCAGACCAAAGTTCATCAAGCCGAGAAAGATCGCTCTGTAATTCAGGGGATATTTCGGTTAATGCAATTGTTTTTGTGCAATTCATTGCACAAATCTGGCGTAATGCAGTAAAACTAGAGTGCATTTCTGCTGCTGCACTTCTTGCCCACGCTCTGGCAGTACGATCTTCTGGCCATACCTGAGCATGTTCCTCTGCAACATATTCAGTAATAGCCAGTGTATCCCAAACTGTAATATCACCATCTACCAGACAAGGTACAAGACCCGTTGGTGAGAATGCCTTAAATTTCTCATGGCTACTTTTACCATCTTCAAAGTAACTTAACTGCTCGTTGAAAGGAATATTCAGAGCCTTGAGCAGAATCCAGGGACGCAACGACCAGGAAGAGTAATTTTTATTAGCTATCCATAATGTATACATCGAATTTCTCTCTGTTAATCCCTTTATATTTGAATATGTCGCTTTACTGACTACCATTCAAAATATATTGGGTGTGATGGTGAATATTGACACACGAGAACATTATAGTTTTTTTCTACCGGAGTAAACATATATATCAAACTGACTTTTAATATTGACATCAGTCGTATAGAGCCTATAGTTTTTTTATCCAAAGCCTTAGATATTTTAGACAACAGACCTATTGAAGATGCGGAAAAAATTAATGAAAAAGTGATATTCTTTTAATAAACGCTGAACTGCGGTGTGATCGTATTATTCAAATAACTTGAGTAAATTGCAAATATGACAACAAGTGCTTATCCCGAAAAAAAAGGATTTTTAAACCGTGTCGAACGTATAGGTAATGTTATGCCGGGCGTAACAATGTTATTTGTTTATGCCCTGATAATCTGTTGGCTTTTATCGTTTTTACTTTCCTTCGTAAATTTTGATTATCATCATCCCGTCTCGAAAGAGAGAATATCTATTGTTAATCTTTTCCAATATGAAGAAATTATATTATTCGTGACAGGAACAGTGAAAAACTTTATTAATTTCCCGCCATTCGGAATTACAATCGTTTCAACGTTGGGAATTGGGATTGCAGAAAGTAGTGGTTTTATAAAAACAGCATTGAAAAAAATGCTTTCTTTCATTACCCCCAAAATGCTGACCCCAACCGTTGCTTTTGTCGGTATTGTTTCACATCTGGCGTCGGATTCAGCTTATGTTATCTTAATGCCGGTTTCCGCCATGATGTTTTATGCCTGTGGCAGGCATCCTCTTGCGGGTATTGCTACCGCATTTGCCGGTCTTGCTGGTGGTTTCACTGCAAGCTATACGCCTTCTATCATTGATCCGATCATGCAGAGCTTCACACAGGATGCGGCTCAGATGATGGCGCCCGGTTACCATGTGAATGTGCTCTGTAACTACTTTTTTAGCCTTGGTGCTACATTTGGTGTCATTTTAATCTGCTGGTTCATCACAGAGAAAATTGTGGAACCCTGGTTGAACAAGAACTGCCCTATTTCAACAAATATTGAAACAGATACTGACAAAGATCTGGAAAAAATTACACCTGAAGAAAATCGTGCATTTCGAATTGCCGGATCCACCGTGTTATTACTGGGTATAGGTCTTATCGCCTTATTATGGCCGGAAACATCGCCAATGCGGGCACCGGATGGCAGCATGACCAGCCCTAAAGCCCCTATTATGCAGATAGTTGTCCCGCTTTTATTCCTGTTTTTCGCTGTGCCGGGTATCGTTTATGGCTATTTAACGAAATCCTTTACTTCAAGCCGCGATGTCGTTAAATCAATGGAAAACATCACACAGTCATTAATCCCATTTATTGTTTTTGTGTTTTTTGCCGCTCAGTTTCTGTATTCATTTCATCATTCAAATCTGGGTACATTATTAGCCTTATCCGGTGCAGAACTACTACGTACACTCGAAATGCCATCCGGTCTGACTGTACTCGGTGTGATCATATTAACGGCTATCATTAATATTATGATCACGTCGGCAACTTCAAAATGGGCAATTATGGCGCCAGTACTTGTACCGATGCTAATGGCTGTCGGTATTTCTCCTGAATTAACACAAGCCGCTTTTCGGGTGAGTGATTCAGCTATGAACGTCAGTACACCAATGTTCCCGTTCTATCCTTTGATTCTCATGTATTGCCAGAAATACTATAAAAATGCGGGTATCGGCACTTTATGCTCAATGATGCTCCCATTCACCATTGGTTTGCTAATTATTTTAACAGCAACGCTCTATGTATTCTGGACATTTGATATTCCGATTGGTTTCGACAGTGGTTACACATGGCACCCTGCACAATAGTGTCGTCATATATTGAATACAAGAGGGAAGAAAAAATGAATGAATTAGGTCAACAGCTTGAACAACGTTTCTACCGCTATTTAGCTATCGAAAGCCAGAGTGATGCCTCCAGCATTATTGTACCGAGTACCGAAGGGCAACGTAAGCTAGCTGAATTATTAGCGAAAGAGCTGGAAGGTTATGGCCTCGCTGATATTTATATTGATGAGCACGCCATTCTTTATGCTGTGCGTCGTGGTAATAAACCATCAGCCCCCAAGATTGGTTTTGTGACCCATCTGGATACTGTTGATGTCGGATTGTCGGCAGTCATAAAACCTCAGACTTTGCTTTATGAGGGAAAAGATTTATGTCTGAACAGCCAAGAAGATATCTGGTTTAAAACAAGTGAACACCCGGAAGCCGCCCCTTATATTGGTGAGCCAATCATTTTCAGCGACGGAACCAGTGTTCTTGGTGCAGATAACAAAGCTGCGGTTACCGTTATTATGGAGCTGATGGATAAATTACAGCAGGCGAAATTTGACTATGGTGATATCTATGTAGCTTTTGTCCCTGATGAAGAAATCGGGCTGCGTGGTTCCAAATTGATGGATCTATCCCGTTTCAATGTTGATTTTGCTTATACAATTGACTGCTGTGCACTGGGGGAAGTCATCTATGAAACCTTCAATGCAGCCTCTGTCGAAATGACAATCACAGGCATTACCACGCACCCAATGTCTGCAAAAAACGTATTATTAAACCCAATCAGGGTCGCATATGATTTTATCGGCTGTTTTGATAAATATGATACACCTGAGCATACTGAACATCGGGAAGGTTATTTTTATTTTACGAACTTAATCGCTAATCCAGATAATGCAAAAATCAAAATGGCCATCCGTGATTTTGACCGCAATAGCTATAAAGAGCGTAAAAATTATGTTACTCAGTCAATTGAACTTATCCGTGCCCGTCACCCTCGGGCAAAAATAGATTATAAAATCGAAGATGTCTACAGCAATATTAGCGACTCATTAGGTGACGACCGTACCGCAATTGACCTGATTCTTGAAGCACTCAAAATTCAGGGAATTACTGCTAATATTATTCCGATGCGTGGTGGTACAGATGGCTCAGCTTTATCTGCAAGAGGTATTCTGACACCAAATTACTTTACCGGGGCCTTGAATTTCCATTCTCGTTTTGAGTTTTTGCCGGTTAGCTCATTTGAAAAAAGCTACCTGGTCACGGAAACCATTTGTCGCTTAGTTGGGAAAAAATAAAAACTGATTTAAATAAATAATAAACGGCCATCATCTACCAAATTGGTGGTTGTTTAATCACAAGAGTAAATAACCTAATAGATTAACAGTAATTATCTTCACAATAGAAATAATTACAAATGATATATACTTAGTAACAACTTTAATTAATAAACTAAATTCATAAATACGAAATCTTGCTTGATTAATTAAACTTATTTTCATATATCTAAGATGAATATATTTATTCCAT